>NZ_JSZM01000043.1:0-50807 GCF_000801965.1 Lysinibacillus sp. A1 | reverse complement strand
AATGGTAATGGTAACGGCAATGGTAACGGCAATGGTAATGGTAATGGTAATGGTAATGGTAATGGTAATGGTAATGGTAATGGTAATGGTAACGGCAATGGTAATGGTAATGGTAATGGTAACGGCAATGGTAATGGTAATGGTAATGGTAATGGTAATAAAAATAATACTGAAGTTATCATGCTTAAGGCATAATTCACCTCAGAACAAGCAAAAAGAGAAATTGCTCTGTGCAATTTCTCTTTTTGTCTTTTCGTATAAGGCCATTGATATTCTCGACATTTTTGATAAAAATCTGTACCTCTTTATCTTTCATAAATAACATCATTTACTTATGATGAGGATCTTCGCAAAACTGCCAAGCGGGCTTTTATTTATGAACATTTATTCAAAAATCCCTAATAACATCACTGATGCTAACATTTATATTAATGGTACGGCACATAAAGAAAAATTTTTACTTTTATTAAGCTTCTAGTGTTCTATAAATCTTTTCGACTCTTTTTAATTGTGGTGCTGTTAGGTATTTTTCTCTTTTTCGTAACACTTTCAATAATTCATTTTTATTTTCATCTGTTACGGCTAACAGCGTACTTTCCGAGTGCTGAGGAATTTCCTTTGGTCTGCAATTCTAAAGGTGATGAAGTAATATTGGAAAAATCACATCATTGTTTTCTTTACTGACAGCTGCTAGCTTCGCAAGAGTGAGGACACCTTTATCAATTGTAATAACTGAACCCATTTTCATCGCACTTTTTAATATAGTTAGATGAGCCATAATGGTTTCTGATGCTACCTCGGCAATCGTTGCCAATGCCATCATCCCGCCCCAGACCAAACGATTATTAGAGCTTTTTAGCAACTCTATAAAAGTCAGGACATACTTACTGATCAGTTCCGGTTTAACTTGCCCAATTTCGTATGCTACTTTCATACAATCATATTGAATTTTTTTATCTTTGCACGTTAGGTTTTCAATTATTTCTTCTATACCCGCATAATTTTCTTCATGTATCAATTTATGTGCAAACTCCATATTTGGCTCTTCATCGTTTCGACCTAGTTGAGAAGCTAACAGATCCACAACTGACATGATTATCCCCCACTTACGAAATTTATTTAATGTAGAAACATTATCACATTTAGCTCTTAACAGATCAGCTATCTTCATTACGGAAATCATCTCATTTAATAGTAGAAATATTATTGCAATATAAATGCCATGGACGAAATCAAATTAACATCTCCTTGTTCTTTTTCTCAAAAAAATCTATGTTACGATGATTCTACATTAACAACTAAGAACGCACATGGAGGATTAATACATGCTTAAAAAAATAATTTCAATTGTACCAGTTGCAATGCTTTCGGCAACTTTAGGTGCTAATGCTCAAGCTGCAACAATTAACGTACAAAAAGGTGATACTCTTTGGGATTTATCTCGTACACATCATACTTCTGTAGAAAATATTAAAACATTGAATCATATGACTACTAACCTTATTCACCCTGGTGATGTCCTTACCATTGCACAACAATATACCGTTAAGCAAGGAGATACACTATGGGATATAGCCCTAGATCATCAAGTCTCTGTTTCACAAATTAAAGAATGGAACCAATTACAGACGGACCTTATTCATCCCGGTTTACATCTATCGATTATCGATGGTACGAAAACAAGTAAGGCTGTAACTGACAAACCAATAAAGCCTACAGCTCATGCAGCAAAGGAAACGACAACTTCAGTAACAAATAATACAACTGCAGTAGAAAGTAAACCTGAAGCGACCGCTCCATCAACAAGTACTACTGCTTCAAAGGATAGTGCACCTGAAGCAACTGCTCCATCAACAAGTACTACCGCTTCAAAGGAGAATGCTCCTGAAGCCAACGCTTCTTCTACAAATAAAACTGCTTCAAAGGAAATTATAGTGGAAGCTTCAGCCTATACGGCTTCATGTGAGGGATGTTCTGGTATTACTTCTACTGGCATGAACCTTAAAACCAACCCAAATGCGAAGGTCATCTCAGTTGACCCAGCTGTAATTCCATTGGGTAGTAAAGTTTATGTGGAAGGCTATGGTGAAGCAATTGCAGGGGATACTGGTGGTGCCATTAAAGGAAAACGAATCGATGTCTTTTTCCCTTCTCAACAAGATGCCATTAATTTTGGAGTAAAACAATTAAAGGTCACAATATTAGACTAACTTAACCAATCTAAAAAGCCAAAAAAGAACCAGTTTATGTTCTTTTTTGGCTTATTTATTCAGTTCTATATATTTTTATAAAATGCATAATTCATGGTGATAGTTCCAAAGAATTGCACTTTCTTATGATACGATTCGCCGTAATGGATTTAAGTGCGGTTTTTTCGTCTAACCTTTATAATAAAATAAAGGACGGTGATAGCATGTTAAATCGAGAAGTTGAACAGCAGTTAATAAAAACAATTAATGAACAATTGAATCCAGCTTTCATCCTATGAACGTTTTACGCTTGCCGGAGACTTGGCAGTATCACACGGCACTTTATATAAGTCTAACGAAGCCTCAACTTCCTTCTCAATAAGCTCTACAATGTCCCCATAGTCCTCTGTCGTATGTGCTTTGTCTAATGCATCGTAATACGCCAATCTATTTTCTATTCGAATAATAATGTGGATAGCCAGAATTCATTAGCTCTAAATTTAACAACAATCTTGATGTACGACCATTCCATCAATGAATGGGTGAATTCCAATAAAAATTGCATGTAACAACGCTCCACGAACGATTCGGTGTAATGCTTGTGCTTCCCTTCCGTTCCAACTCATTAAAGCATTCATTTGCTCTTGAATTTTGAAAGGTGTGCGCATCCATTTTAACATGTCGATGAATTGTTTAAATGATTGTAGAAGTAAATCAGTGCTCAACTTCTAAAATCGTTCTATAACTCTTTTCATGAAACCTTCAGCTGCTTTACTCAAATATTTGTCGTTACGATAGAAGATATCTAGTTCCCTCGTTGGTGCATTTTCAATGGGTATTGATCGAATACCTAGCGATTGGAAGTTTTCGATAAGTTGGCTAGGTTGAATAGTAGCACCAATGTCTTTTTGAACGAGTTGAAATAATGATGTAGCTGAACCAGTTTCCATAACACTATTAATCGTTACTCCTTGCCTATCACACCATTTATCGATTAGATCACGACCACATTTCCCTTGAGGATACATAACAAGTGGTATATCTACCAACTCTTCTGGTTTGACGCTCTTCCTCTGAGATAAGTCATGACTTTCATTCACAAATAAACTGTACCTCTCCGTATAGAATGGAATACGCTCTAAATGAGAATTTCCTTCTACCTTTAAACCAATGCCAATATCAACTTCATTACCTAGCACTTTTGTTAAACTTTCTATTGTCGGAAATACTTGCACTTTTGTGTTGGGGAATTCCTTTCGAAAATCAATTAAAATCTCGGTTAAGCGATAATCAAGATCCGAAGGCAGTATTGCGATACGTAAATGTCCCTTGTTAAAATCTATCAAATCAGAGATAGCTTTCTTGGCATTTTCTAAATCCTGTTGAACTTTTAGAGCATAGTGCTCAAGTAACTCACCAGCTTCCGTTTTCACTGTTTTTTTGCCAATTCGATCGAATAATGGTGCCCCTATTTCACCCTCTAGAACACGTATCTGCTGACTTAATGTCGGTTGAGAAATCCCCAATTTAAAAGCTGCTTCAGAAAAATGTAACTCCTTACACAGCATAAGGAAGTAATTTAATTGTCTAATCTCCATATCAAACCCTCCTTTTCTATAGCCAAAACCTATTGTTTGTATAGAAAAAATAGTATTGAACTATTATATTTCAAATTTTACAATGAACGTATTAAAAAGGAAAGGAACTTAGGTAGGATACTGTGGTGAAAAATTATTAGAAAAGGAGTTTACAAATATGAAGAACAGATATATTGAATTGATGGAAAAGAGGCGTTCAATTTACGCTCTAGGAAAAAATGTAGAACAGACTGAAGGAAAACTTCAAGACACTATTATGGAGGCAATAAAGCATAGTCCAACTGCTTTTAACTCACAAACTTCACGGGCAGTAATTTTATTTAACGAACATCATGATAAATTATGGGATCTAGTTGAAGAACAGTTACGCTCAATTGTTCCAGCAGAAAACTTTGCCCGAACAGAAGAAAAAATAGACTCTTTCCGTGCAGGCTTCGCTTCCATTTTATTTTTTGAAGACCAAGACGTCATTCAACAGTATCAAAATCAATTCTCTCTATATGCAGAACAGTTTCCTATCTGGTCTGAACAAGCAACCGGAATTGCGCAGCATTCTGTATGGATGGCATTAGCCCAAGAAAGACTAGGTGCCTCCCTTCAACATTACAACCCACTTATCGATCAAAATGTGAAAGACGAATGGGAAATTCCCAATAATTGGAAATTAACTGCACAAATGCCATTCGGAAGTATCGAAGCAGTGCCAAGTGAAAAAGAATTTTTGGCAAATGAAGAGCGCTTTAAAGTGTTTCGTTAATATACCTACGAAAGTAAAACTTTAATCCGTGGTAGTTTTTTTATCTCCCACCTAACTTTTTTGCCGACAGCTAAATTTTGAGGTGGGGGTGTTCCTGCCCGATAATGCAGGATAAAAGGATTGGAGTCTTGTAAAAATGTCTAAAAAAACAAAAGCTTATTTCGCAGCAACCATGTATGCACTCATCATCGGCTTTTCATTTATGTTCGTAAAACTGAGCCTTGTTGCTTCTTCACCGCTTGATACACTGGCACACCGCTTTTCTATAGCTTTTGTTATCGCTACTGCTATTATTGTCTTGAAAAAGATTCGCTTAAATGTGACAAAGAAGGACGTATGTAATATTATTCCATTAGCTTTAATTTATCCTACTTTATTTTTCACATTTCAAACGTTCGGTCTAGTCTATGCTTCTTCTTCAGAAGCCGGTATTATTCTAGCTACTGTACCAATTTTCACTCTGATTTTAGCATCAGTATATTTGAAAGAACATACAGTACCATTACAAAAGGCCTCGGTGTTATTATCAGTCTCAGGTGTCATTTTCATTTTTGTTATGAATGGAGCAGATACAGGTTCACAAAATGTAAAAGGAATTTTCCTTATGTTACTGTCAGCCCTTACTGGTGCTTACAATACCGTTTTAGCACGTAAACTTGTGCAACATTACTCATTTTTTACGATAACTTACGTTATGACGCTCTTTGGCTTTATCTTTTTTAATATTGTAGCTATTGGAAATCATATGATAACGAAAACGATGCATCAATTCATCGAACCGTTCTCAAGCGGAACGTTTATCATCGCTATTGTTTACCTTGGAGCACTTTCATCTTTAGGAACTTCCTTTTTCTCCAATTATGCACTTTCGCAAATTGAAGCGTCAAAAATGAGTGTCTTTAATAATTTAGCTACATTAATTACGATTATTGCTGGCGTCCTTTTCTTAAACGAAACGATTCAATCCTATCATATTTTCGGTACAATCATTATTCTACTAGGTGTTTTAGGATCTAACTATAACGCTCAGCAAAAAAGTGAAAAAGCCTATGCTATCCCTAGACAAGTAAATGAGGATTAACCAGAAGTTCGAAAATAGCGTACATTTATTGATGTAAGAAAAGCAAGCACCCTTAAAGTTCAAGATGATTTTTGGCAATTACGGCGTGCTTTGAACGAAACATTCTAGATACAATTTCGAAAGCTTTCGCTTATAAAGATTGTTTCAAATAACGACACAAAGCGAAAACTCACGAATCGTAATTGTTGTCGAGACAAATCACCTTAGGAGTTTTCGTTTTGTGTTATCAGTCTATTAAATTGAGCTTCCTTACACACTAGTGAACGTTGGTTTCACGTATATGCAACGGAACAACTAGTAAAAGAAAAGGCATAAGCTATTACATTAAATATGAGTGAAAAACCGCACTTACTTATGATACGGTTCACCCTTCATAATTCTAAAGCTTCGATAAACCTGCTCTACGAGTACGAGCTTCATGAGCTGGTGCGGTAATGTCATTTTGCCGAAGGATTGTTGCTCGTCGGCTCTTTTTAGGACGTCTTCGTGTAGGCCTAGGGAGCCGCCGATGACGAAGGCAATTTTGCTTTTGCCGTAGGTCATGAGTGATTCAAGATCAGCAGCCATTTGTTCAGAGGTTTTCATTTTGCCATTGATAGCGAGGGCAATGACATACGCGTCTGCACTAATTTTGGCTAGTATCCGTTCTCCCTCTTTTTTCTTCACGATATCCATTTCAGCATCACTAAGTTGTTCGGGTGCTTTTTCGTCAGGTACCTCAATCAAATCCATTTTTGCATAGCCGCCTAGTCGTTTTACGTACTCATCGATCCCCATTTTTAAGTACTTTTCTTTTAACTTGCCGACTGATACAATCGTTATATTCACACGTTATCCACCTTTACAATTCATTTACAAACAAATTATCCACAAAAGTTATCAACATATCCACATGCCATTGCTATATATTGTGTAAAGTTATTTACTTGATACAATATATTCTGCTGGCTGTTCACAGTAGCTACACTTTGTGGATAACTTTTTTTCCTCTTCGATTTTATCCATAATTGGGAACACTTTTTGCTCTGCTACAAACATGTCTAAAGCGTGTTCTATATGGCTTTCACAGCTGTATTTTTCCATTTTTTGATGTCTCCTTATTTTCCGAAATTTCCACAAACTTATTCACATTTCGGTCTATGTTATCCACAACCTATTGTATCAAAGGAATAGCATGTATGGAAGAAGTGCCTTTTCCTCACTGTTTATTGTATACAATCAGTATTCATAATTTTCTAGTTATCCACAATATTTTATTAAAGGACTTCTCTATCTCCACAAAAAAGCAGCGGAGATTTTTTCAATCCCCACTGCTATTCACCCTTTTTACAATGAATTACCGTTCGTTAATGTAAGTGTAAGTTCTACCAATTTACCTTGGCGGTAAACTTTTAATGTTAATTGATCACCGATTTTTTTCTCATTATATAGATGTTTACGTAAATCAATGGCTGTTTCTATTTTTTGACCATCCATTTCCACAATAACATCATATTGTTGGATTCCTGCTTTGGATGCTGGTGAGTTATTCATTACATCTGTAATCACAACTCCTGTTGTCACCTCAGCTGGTAATTTTAATGTTTGTTGTTGGTAGAAGGCTGGAACATCTGTTAAGTCAGCTAATGAAATTCCCATTGTTGGACGTTTCATTTCACCATTTTTCTCTAGCTCCTCAATAATCGGAATGGCTGAATTAATTGGAATAGAGAAACCTAAACCTTCCACAGAGGATTCTGCAATTTTCATGGAGTTAATCCCTATTAACTCTCCAGCTAAATTGACAAGTGCTCCTCCGCTATTCCCTGGATTAATGGCTGCATCCGTTTGTAATACTTCTTGCTGCCAATCTTCTGTGCCATCACCGTTTAAGTCTACTGGTACAGAACGATCCTTACCTGAAACAACGCCAGTTGTCACAGAGCCATAGAAATCTAAGCCAAGTGGATTACCTATTGCTATAACTGTTTCCCCTTGTTTTAACACATCGGAGTTACCGAATGTTGCTACTGTTTTTACATTTTTTGAGCTAATTGAAATAACGGCAAGGTCTGTCCAAACATCATGGCCCACTAGTTCGGCTTGCTCTTTTGTTCCATCAGGCATTGTGACCTCTAGTTGTTTAGCCCCTTCAATAACGTGATTATTTGTTACGATAAAGGCTTTGTCACCTTCAATTTTATACACTACACCTGAACCGCTTCCCGCTTCTTTTGTTGTTGTTGATTGCTGGCTCCAAAATCCTCCGCTTGTTACTTCCTGAATGTTAGTAATACCCACAACGGCTGGAGAAGCTTTATCAACGGCTTTTGTAACATCCGTCGTTACCTCTGTGGCAACTTGATCAATGGTCGTATTATTTTTCCCTGTATTACTTGATGTTGTACCAG
The DNA here is from genome assembly GCF_000801965.1 of Lysinibacillus sp. A1. Lineage (NCBI taxonomy): Bacteria > Bacillati > Bacillota > Bacilli > Caryophanales > Bacillaceae > Lysinibacillus > Lysinibacillus sp. A1. The sequence goes on along the minus strand of NZ_JSZM01000043.1, from coordinate 42,792 downwards.
GCATTTGATTGACCAGACCAGGCAACATCAGCCAAACAAGTAAGGCACCTATAATGACGCCGACTAAGCCACTAAAGAAATAGCCACCTTTTCCTCCGCCTCCACCTTTCTTTTTATGACGCTTGGCCTGCATTTCTTGCTCCTCGCGCTCTAGTCTTTCTTGAAGAGGTGATTTCGGTATTTCATCATTTTTTAGGAAATCACTGTTTTTATCATCATCTTGAAAATAACTCATGTTCCTCATCCTTTCCTTTATTGCTTTTGTTAATTGTTACCCTAATCTTACGATTCAAACATTAAAATCAGATGAAAAACAAATAAAATGGACATAAAAATAGCTGCCCAACGCATTTACTCAAATGCGTCGAACAGCTTTAAGTTTTACCTAAATAACGAGTCGTTAAACCGTTACTAATTTTGTTGGCTCCTCTGCATCTGTATCAAAAAGATGAACGTGTTCGCCAACCATAACGCCACAGGATTGTAAGGTTTGTGACACGCTCATGCGCGCCAGCTCTTTCATATTATTATCCTTACTTAAATGCGAAAGATAGATATTGGTCGTCTTATCAAATATGACCTCACTCATTGCAATCGCTGCATCCTCATTGGACACATGTCCTACATCGCTTAAAATACGGCGTTTAATGGACCAAGGATAACGTCCTATTTGAAGCATATTAACATCATGATTACTTTCAAAAACGAAGGAATCTGCTCCGCGTATAATACCCTTCATACGATCACTGACATACCCTGTATCTGTAATAATAACAAGCTTGCGACTACCCTCATGGAATGTGTAGAACATTGGATCTGCTGCATCATGTGAAACAGCAAAAGATTCAACAGCTAAAGAGCCAAAATGCTTCACTGTATCCATGTCAAACTCAAAACGTTGCTCTACAGGAATATCACCAACTAGCCCGTCCATTGCCTGCCATGTTTTGGCGTTTGCATAAATCGGTACATTATATTTTCGTGCCAGTACACCTATCCCTTTAATATGATCACTATGCTCGTGTGTAACGAAAATTCCACTAAGCTGCTTCATATTACGATCAATTTTTGTAAATAGCTGCTCCATCTTTTTCCCACTAAGACCAGCATCCACGATAAAGGCATAATCGTCATTCTCTACATAAATCGAATTCCCTGTACTGCCACTTGCTAAAACACTAAATCGCATTATTCAACTCCCCAGTCTTCTTCTTCGCCCTCTTGCTTGTCCTCCTGGATTTCAATGACTTTGCCTTCTACTGCATTGACAAAATACTCTTCTGTTTCTCCATCCGATAATTTCACTCGTACTTCCCATGTTGGCACTAATACCTGTGTACGAGTCAATTTAACAAGTGTTGAGTAACCTAACTTCATTTGCGTAATACGTGAGTCTGGCTTGAGCGGTCCTTTTGCATATAAAGTTTGAATAATTTGAAGGGGAGGAATGACAGTTTCCTGTTGTTCCATTTCTTCAATATTATCAATCATTGTTTGCTCATACATAGTTACTTCATTATTGGTATTCCATTTAATTTTTAATGAACCATTGTAATAGAACATCCGGTTATTAGTCTTCTGGAAAAAAATTGCGATGCGCTCTTCGCGATCTACTTTCCATAAGGCATACGATGCTCCCTCATTTACGTTTGCAACAGCAAAATCCGTAAAGCTTGCATCATCACTCACATTCCGTAATTTAACAGGCTTTATGAAAATAGCACGAACTTTCGTATTCGTATTATCCCTAAATGTAATTTGTTGGTTACTATTACTAAATTCATCTGTAGTGAATTTATGCACTTGAGCTGTCATATACGAAGCAAACTCAATATTATTTGGTAAGGAGCCATACGTAATATTATCATCTTTTAAACGAGCTTCTATTGTTTTTTCACCCGGAACCTCAATATCTTTCGCCTCATTATAGCGATTTACATAAAGGGAATATAAGAAGATGTTTAGAATTAAAAAAACGAATATAAAAATAGATTTCGTTCTATTCCAATCCATTTTTAACACCTCCTAAAACTTCAGGAGTTAGTTTAATCCAAGATCCATTACGGATGACAAACCAACAAGGTTCAAATGTAAATATATTTAGTTCTTGATTTTGTGTTAAATAATAACCTAAAACAATTTCATCGATATCTGCTAAGGCAATATTATTCCCAACTTTTAATCTCTCGGCAATATCTGCTCCCGACGATAATTCTTTAATTTCCTTTTCTGCTTCAATATCCATATCTAATGAGAAGTATGGACGCTTATAATGGAAAATCCGGCTATCTCCCCAAATTGTCGTCATTCGGGTAATGACATGATTGCTATAGACCGGTAAACCTTGTAAATATAATTGATAATCCATTTGATTTTTATTTGTGTTCGTTGAAGCATAACGGAAATCGGCAGTATATCCACCATGCTCGTTGATAAATTCAAAGCTATCTTTTAGCAATTTTGAAGGCTCTATTCTAATACTGCTTTCTGCAGCTGGATAAACATAGTTTAATGACTTTAGATTTGTATCTAATGTCATTAATGACATACCATCTGTATATTTTTCAGAAGAAGCACTTTCAACATTGCGTCGCACTATATTTGGATCTGTAAATAACACATTTTTAAATAATTCTGGTGTGATTTCTTCAATATAGTACGTAAATTTTACAGATTCCATTTTATTGTTATCTACATAAAGAGATGTCTGATTTTCTCGCTCAATTTCTTTAAACGCACCATATTTTTTTTGCAGGCTCTATGACTTCCTGTATAAATTGGTTCATGTTTGGCACGCTTACATGTGAGCGGAATAATGATTGGTTATTACTACTAATGTAATAAACCATTAACTCTTTGGTGCTTGAATTACTCCAGTCAATAATCATACGATTGAAGGTTGTTTCTGGTAACTCCTTATCAGCAAATTGAAAAATGGTGTTAAAGGCTGAAAATGGAACCTCACCAGTGAAAAAGATTGTCATTCGATGGTCTGCGCCAATAATTTGATTTACATAGTTTGGCGAAAGGTTGTTGTTAACAGGCTCTAAATCTAGAACGTTCCAGCCTTTAAAAGTTTTCATCAAATTCTTCATGGAATTATTAGATACTGTGCCTGTATAACCCTCATCAAAACGGAAAATAGCCTTGTATGGACGAATAATATCCTCCATTTCCTTTTGTGGCTTAATTAAAATTTCCTTCCGCTCCGTATTTTCAATATATTTATAATCTGGTGTGTACGTCCAAATCAAAAAAGTTAGAATCACACTTAGCATGACAAGTAGAAATAAAACAACAGATTTAACTGGCTCTATATATTTCATTCCCACTCACCTGCCTCACCAAATTCATCTGCATCATATGGTAATGTGAAGAAAATAGTCGTGCCTTGCCCTTCCTCACTCTCTGCCCAAATCTTTCCGCCATGCGCTTCAATCATTTCCTGCGCAATAGCAAGCCCCAAGCCTGTTCCTCCCATAGAACGAGCACGGGCCCGATCGACACGATAGAAGCGATCAAAAATGCGGCCTACATTTTCTTTAGGAATCCCCATGCCATCATCTGAAATCATGACTTTTAGCATGTCACCTTGCCCCGTGAAGCCAAAGCGAATATTTCCGCCATCTGGAGAATATTTAATGGCATTCGAAATGATATTATCAATGACCTGTGTCACCTTATCCGTATCAATTTCTACATAAAAGGAGGTTTCAGGGAATAGTCGTGCAAACTGTACTTTATCAGACTTAGACATTTCAAATCGATCGATAATTCGATTAAAGAATGAATTAAATAAGACAATATCTTTGTTTAACTCATAGTCTGAACTATCCATTCGTGATAATTGCAATAAATCATTGACTAGTCGAATCATACGTTCTGTTTCAGTTTGCGTTACGTTTAAAAATGTAGGAGCAATATTTTCATCCTTCCATGCCCCATCTGCTAGTGCCTCTAAATAACTACGCATAGTTGTTAATGGTGTTCTTAATTCATGGGATACATTCGATACAAACTCGCGACGATCCATTTCTATCTTTTCCTGCTCTGTTATATCGTGTAATACAGTAATAAGACCATTAATAAAGCCTGTCTCTTTTTGAATAACCGAGAAATTGGCACGTAATATATAAGGTGCATCTGATGTACTGAAATTTAAATTAATAGCATCACTCATATGAATTAAATCTTCAAAGCTATATTCCTGATCAATCCCTAATACCGAAGCAATGGGACGACCTAGTGTAATATCCCTTGAAATATGCAGTAACTCCAGCGCCGGGTCATTAATTAAAATAATACGTCCCTTACGATCTGTCGCAATAACGCCATCTGTCATATTACTAAGGACTGAATCTAGCTTTCGCCGCTCCGCATCAGTAGTGGATTGTGCCTCTTGCAAACGGTTGGTTAAATGATTAAAGGTAACGGCAAGCTGACCTATTTCATCTGTACCATATACCCTTACCTTGCGAGAATAGTTGCCCTTTGCCATCGCTTGAGCCTGCTTTCGCATATCAGCAATTGGTTGTGTTATTGTTCGAGCAACGAGAATACCTAAAAAGATAGCAAAGACTAACGACATAGCTGTGCCGCCAAGGAAAATACGGTTAATTTCGTTCATTTGTTCAAAAACGGACTCAATATTCGCTTCAATATATAGAACACCTATAATTTCATCGTCTGGCCCTGCACCAGCTCGAATCGGGTTTGCCAATACCCATACTCGATTCCTCGTTTTGTTATCGAGTTTTATAATATCAAAGAGCGTTTCAGCAGATATCGCACGACGCACAAGGTCTGTGTTAGAGCGTTGTCCTATTAAATTTTGATTCTCGAGCTCAGATGTGGCAAGTATTCTTTGTCTATCATCAATGACACGAATTTCTAAAATATCACCATTAGAAACGTCTCTTAAACCCGTTGAAAACTCTGTAACGATTGACTTCAAGCTTTCCTCTAGTTTAGGCATGCTTTCGTCCCGTTCCTTTAAAATTTCCTCACGAAGACTATATTGCATCAGGTCAACTCGCTGAAAGATAGAATCTTGGAAGTTGCTCTTCAAATTTTGTTCTAACTGGCGAGCAAAATAAATACCGATAATTTGTAAAGCAAGCAATATTAATAAAATATAAATCAGCACTAGTTTGACATGAATGGATTTAAAGAAGCTCACTTTCTGCATTCCGATTACTCCTGTTCAGGATTTCGTAAATAATAACCTACACCACGTCTTGTGACAATCCAAGCAGGGTGACTAGGATTATCCTCGATTTTTTCACGTAAACGACGAATTGTTACGTCAACAGTACGAACATCCCCAAAGTAGTCATAGCCCCATACCGTTTGTAAAAGATGTTCACGTGTCATTACTTGTCCAATATGTTTACCTAAATAATGTAGTAGCTCAAATTCTCGATGAGTAAGCTCAATAGCCTCATCACGCTTCATTACTAAATAAGCATCCGGCTGGATAACAAGGGATCCTACAACAATTTCGTTTGATTCCTCTTCTGCTTCTTCTGCTGCAGGTGCAGCAACCTGTAAACGTCGCATATTGGCCTTTACACGAGCAATAAGCTCTCGTGTACTGAATGGCTTAGTGACATAATCATCTGCGCCCATTTCTAAGCCTAATACTTTATCAATCTCAGAGCCTTTAGCCGTCAGCATGATAATAGGGAAATCATATTTTTTCCGTATCTCTCTACATACTTCCATACCATCGCGCTTTGGTAGCATGATATCTAGTAGCATTAAATCTGGTTGCTCTTCCTCAACCTTCTTTAGTGCCTCATCACCATCATACGCACATATCACTTTATATCCTTCTTTTATTAAATTAAATTGCAGAATATCTGCGATTGGTTTTTCATCATCAACAACTAAAATCGTTTTGTTCATTCATTCTCTCCCTTTCGTTTTTTATCTATTCTTAAACATGTTGTATTTGTAAGTTCACTACTCTTAACTCTATCATGCTTTCAGTTTCCTTGCATTAATCGTTCATCAATCACTTTAAATACTTTGACATAATGGGCTATATTTCAACAAGTATTTCTCGGGAAATAATAGAAAAGACAGCCCACTATTTGGACTGTCTACTATTAAAAATGTTTATCGACCTACATATGATAACGGATTAACTAATGAACCGTTCTTTTCAACTTCAAAGTGTAAATGTGTGCCTGTCGAATTTCCAGTAGAACCCATAATACCGATAACAGAACCCTTTTCCACTACTTGTCCTACTTCAACATTAATAGAAGATAGATGTCCATAAAGCGTTGTATAGCCATTATTGTGATTAATAACAATGCGATTACCATAAGTACCAGACGTACCAGCTGCACTAACTACACCATTATCGGCCGCCAAAATATTATAATTACTTGGACGAGCAATGTCGATTCCACGGTGGAAGGCGCCCCAACGTTCGCCCATACCGCTTGAGATATAGCCTCCTACAGCTGGCCATGAAAATTCACCTGTACCACGTGAAGAGATTACCTTTGTCCCAACTACTTCAATTTGGTCCACTGGCTCTTGGGTTACTTTTTCTTCTAATGCAACTTTTGCTGTTTGCTTACCATTTTCAGACGTTAGGGCGTAGGTTGTTTCTTTTTTACCATTAGCGCCTTCTTGCTTGATGACCTTTTCACCTTTATACATAGTAGGATCTTCTTCCACTACTTTTTTGAATGGAATCACATCTGCTACTTTCTTTTTCTTTTTAACCTCAAGATTTACAAATGGCTTTGCCACCGTTACATTCAATTCCTGTCCAACTTGTAAAACAGTATCAACTGTTACATCAGGGTTTAAATCTAGCAGCTCATTCGTTGTTAAATTATGTTTTTTTGCGACAGAACCTAATACATCACCTGATTGAATTTTATAGCTATCTTGTTCAAGGTAGCCTGTCATTAAATAGTTGACAGCTTGCTCAGGTGTTAAGATTTGAGTTGGTGTAACTTTTTGAGATATTCCTGAAACATCCTGTTTAAATGAAATATCTAAAAGTCGTGATTCGCCTGCTTGTAATTCTTGTAAATTAATTGTAGATTGTTGGTTTTTCGCTAATTTATCTAACTCTGGCTGAGAAATATATTGTAGCTTCAACAGTTGAACCGTTTTTTCATAGGCTTCCGTATTTTTTAATGATACGACTGGCTTATGATTTACTAGTAATGTAAAAGCATCCGATTTCGCTACTAAAGATTGCTTTAGTTTGGATAATGTTTCTGCATCTTTTGTTTCATTCGTAAAAACCTGTTCTGGGATTATTTTAACAGATGAGCTAGCATCCATAGATAACTCTTTGAATTGCTGACTTGCTTCTTTTTCTTTTGATGTAATAACTTCTTGAATAGCTTTCTCGTCAGATACTGCACCAATATAATCATTTCCCACATAAACATGGTATATTTTATTTAAATTTTCTTTCGTATGTTCTTTAGCAAAACCCATATTTATCGTTAGGCTCGTCATTAAAACTGCCATGATCGAAACCTTTTTAAAAGAAGAAAAATTGTAGGTGAATCTATTGTTTTCTTCTTTTTTATTCCAAAACGAATTCATCAATAAAGCCCCTTCCAACTTTCCCTTGTGATAGGATGATTTACCCACAAGGAATTTTTGCACCCTTATAATGTATCATAAAGAAAATAGCGTTTGAATGATTTCACTCTTTTGTAATGTAAATGTATTATTTATCTACTAATTGTTACATAGAATATATTTTATATAGTTGATAAATACTGTATTTTTATTCATAAAATGGGTATTGAACAACATTATTTACCGTATTAAAAATCATATACTTAGCCATTGGTATAGTATTCTATTATTTTTTTCAAGTGAATTTAGGCATAATACTTTTTACTTTTTTAATATTCCGATAAAATATAAAAGAAGGCACATTATGGATTGGAGCGATTAAATTGAGTGATTCACAGACCTCTGATATGGCAGCAAAAATGCTGCGGCATCAGAAAAGTAACATGCGTAAAACATTTCTAAGGATTATTATGGTATCGTTAGGTGCAATCATTATGGCTTTGGGCTTAGAGTTATTTTTAGTACCCAACCACATTATGGATGGAGGCATCGTAGGTGTTTCCATTATTACATCTCATTTATTAAATTTACCCCTTGGTATCTTCATCTTCATTTTAAACTTACCTTTTATTTTTTTAGGCTACAAACAAATTGGTAAAACCTTTGCGCTGTCCACAGGGCTAGGTATTACTGTACTCTCTACTGCAACACTTGCCTTACATAACCTACACCCATTTACGGAAGATACATTATTGGCCACAGTTTTTGGTGGGATGATTTTAGGAGTTGGTGTCGGTATTGTCATTCGTTATGGTGGTTCGTTAGACGGAACTGAAATATTGGCAATTTTATTTAATAGTAAAACTCCTTTTTCAGTTGGAGAAATCATTATGTTCTTCAACATTATTATTTTTGCAATAGCAGGATTTGTATTTAACTGGGAACAAGCAATGTATTCCATCATTGCATATTATATTGCTTATAAAATGATTGATATTGTCATTCAAGGGTTGGAAGAATCAAAATCAGTTTATATCATAAGTGATGCTATTGATGAAATTGGACAAACCATTATGGATCGACTTGGTCGTGGTGTCACTTTCCTTCATGGTGAAGGGGCTTATACAGGAAATGATAAAAAGGTCATCTTTACTGTTATTACTCGCTTGGAAGAATCGAAGCTGAAAACCATTGTTGCCGATATCGATGACAATGCATTTTTAGCCATTGGTAATATAGCAGAGGTAAAAGGTGGTCGTTTTAAGAAGAAGGATATTCACTAAGAAAAGGGCGTACCATCTATGGCACGCCCCTTTTATTGTATTTATTTTATTAGGCTTCCCAAACATCTACTAATACGTTTGTTTGCTCACGAGCAGGACCAACTGAGAAAGTAGCAATTTGAATACCTGTTAATTCACTAACACGCTCTACATAGCGTCGTGCATTTTCAGGTAGCTCTTCTAAAGTACGGCATGCTGTAACGTCCTCAGACCAGCCTGGAAGCTCTTCATAGATTGGTTCACATTGTTCAATAATATGAAGATTTGCTGGGTACTCTGTAATTGTTTCACCTTTATAGTTATAGGCTGTACAGATTTTTACTGTCTCTAAACCAGATAAAACATCAATTGAGTTAAGTGCTAGATGCGTAATACCACTTACGCGACGTGAGTGACGAACAACTACCGTATCGAACCAACCTACACGACGTGGACGGCCTGTTGTTGTACCATATTCACGACCAACTTCACGAATTTGCTGACCTACTTCATCAAATAATTCTGTAGGGAATGGACCATCACCTACTCGAGATGTATAAGCTTTAGATACTCCAATAACGCTTGTTACAAGTGAAGGACCAACACCAGCACCAATTGCTACACCGCCTGCTACAGGATTTGAAGATGTAACATATGGATACGTACCTTGATCGACATCAAGCAAAATACCTTGAGCGCCTTCAAATAATACTTTACCGCCTTCATCAAGTACATCATTCAAAATTTTAGATGTATCTGTCACATATTTTGCGATTTCTTGACCATAACCATAGTATTCCTCAAAAATCTCTTCGAAAGTAACACCTTCGACTTCATAGAATTTCTCGAATAATTTATTTTTAATGGCTAAATTATGACGTAGTTTTTCTTCAAAAATATCCTTATCAAGTAAATCAGCCATACGGATACCAATACGAGCTACTTTATCTTGATAGCATGGTCCGATCCCTTTACAAGTTGTCCCAATTTTATTATCTCCGCGGCTTTCTTCATCCGCAATATCTTGCTTTATATGATACGGCAGAATAACATGTGCACGGTTAGAAATACGTAAATTATCTGTATTAATGCCACGTTCTTGTAAGCCTTTTAGTTCTGTTACTATTGATTTTGGATTGACAACTAATCCATTACCAATAACTGAAGTTTTTTCTTTATAGAAGATACCTGATGGAATTAAATGTAGTTTATATGTTTCACCATCTATTTTAATGGTATGTCCTGCATTATCTCCACCTGCAAAACGAGCGATTGCATCGGCTTTTTGCGAAAGGAAATCCGTAATTTTACCTTTTCCTTCGTCTCCCCACTGTGTTCCTACAACTACTACTGATGTCATAATCAGCACCTCCGTTAGATACCTGTGTATCTCAATTTTTTAGCCTCAATCATTGTAACAATGATAGAAACACCTCGTCAATAAAAAATAGTGAAAAAACACGAACATAAAATCAAAAAATCTGATTCAACGTTCGTGTTTAATAACAGAATGGTATGAATATTATCGAACATTCAGATTAATTCAGTCCAAGGTTAATTTGTAGAGGCAATTTATCTGAATGACGCACATGATTAATCACGTGACGGTGGCGGTGGCATTTGTGACCAATCCACATTAATGAATTTATTGAACTCTTTTTTAAAGGCAAGTGTAACAGTCCCTGTTGGACCATTACGTTGCTTTGCAATAATAATTTCGATCATATTTTTACTTTCAGACTCTTTATCGTAATAGTCATCACGGTATAAAAAGGCTACAATATCAGCATCTTGCTCAATACTTCCCGATTCACGTAAATCACTCATCATCGGACGTTTATCTTGTCTTTGCTCCACTCCACGAGATAGCTGCGATAAGGCAATAACAGGCACCTTTAATTCACGTGCTAGTCCTTTTAGCGATCGTGAAATCTCAGATACCTCTTGCTGACGGTTCTCGCCTGGTTTCCCACTACCTTGAATAAGCTGTAAATAATCAATCAGGATCATTCCAAGCCCATTTTCTTGAGCTAAACGTCGACATTTTGCACGAATCTCATTAATACGTACACCCGGTGTATCATCAATAAAAATCCCTGAATTCGATAAACTCCCCATTGCCATAGTTAGTTTACCCCAATCTTCCGTAGTTAAAGCACCTGTACGTAAAACTTGTGCATCAATATTTCCTTCTGCACATAGCATACGCATGACAAGTTGCTCTGCACCCATCTCTAAAGAGAAGATTGCAACATTCTCTCGTGCCTGTACGGCAACACTTTGCGCAACATTCAAGGCAAAGGCAGTTTTCCCTACGGATGGACGGGCAGCTACAATAATTAAATCATTACGTTGGAAGCCAGCAGTAATGTTATCCAAATCACGGAAGCCTGTCGGTATCCCCGTTACATCTCCCTTTTGTGATTGAAGCTGCTCAATGTTGTCGAAGGTTTCCACTAGCACATCTTTCACATGCTTAAAGTCCCCCGCATTCTTCCTATTGGCAACCTCCATCATTTTTTTCTCTGCTTCGCCTAGTAATGCCTCTACTTCGTCTTCTCGTGTGTAGCCATCCTCAACAATTTTAGTAGCAACACGAATTAAGCGACGTAATAGTGCCTTTTCCTCAACGATTTTAGCATAGTGAGCAACGTTGGCAGCTGTAGGGACAGCATTGGCGAGCTCTAGTAAATAAGATAGCCCGCCAACGTCTTCAATCTCTTTTTTAGCTGATAATTCTTCTGTAACTGTAACAACATCTATCGCTTTTCCTTGATCGCTTAACCGTAGCATTGTTTCAAAAATCTTCTTGTGGGCGTTTAAATAAAAATCATCTGCCAATAAAATTTCCGATGCTGTGATTAAAGATTGTGGCTCAAGGAAAATTGCACCGATAACCGATTGCTCCGCCTCCCGGTTATGCGGTGGAACGCGGTCCATCATCGGTTCGTTCATGGATCGTCGCTCCTTATTCTTCCGTTACATGTACTTTTAATGTAGCTGTTACTTCATGATGTAGTTTTACAGGAACATTTGTAAAGCCTAGTGCACGAATTCCATCATTTAAAGTCATTTTACGTTTATCAATTTTAATGCCATGCACTTTTTGTAGGGCATCAGCAATTTGCTTGGTAGACACTGAACCAAATAGACGACCGCCTTCACCAGACTTTGCTTTTAGCTCAACTGTTAATGTTTCTACTTTTTCCTTTAACGCTTGTGCTTCTGCTAGTTCAGCTGCAGCATTTTTTTCTTCTAATTTCTTCTGACCATCTAATTGACTTAGTGCTTGAGCGTTTGCTTCTGCTGCATAGCCATTTTTAATTAAGAAATTTTGTGCGTAACCATCTGCTACGTTTTTAATTTCACCTTTTTTTCCTTTTCCTTTAACGTCTTTTAAAAATACTACTTTCATTAGTCAGAACTCCCTTCAAAGACCTCTTCTATGGCCTCTTCTAATTGTGTTTTCACGTTATCAATTGTTTTGGCTTCTACTTGGCAGGCAGCGTTCGTTAAATGACCACCACCGCCAAGTCTTTCCATAATAAGCTGGACATTGACTTCGCCTAGTGATCGGGCACTAATTCCTATTTTTCCATCTGCCCGATGTGCAATAACAAAGGATGCACCAACATCCTTCATAGTTAGTAAAATATCTGCTGTTTGTGCAATTAAGACAGAGTCATACACTTTCGATTCCTCACCTACAGCTACAGCAATTCCTGGCTTTACGAATTTAACCGTTTGCACTATTTTTGATCGCTCAATATAGGTGTCTACATCTTCTTTTAAAAGACGTTGCACTAATACTGTATCGGCACCATTCGTCCGTAGGTACGAGGCAGCTTCAAACGTACGTGCACCCGTTCGAAGTGTAAAGCTCTTCGTATCGACAATAATACCCGCTAGTAGTGCAGTAGCCTCTAGCATATTAATCTTTGCTCGCTTCGGCTGATATTCTAATAACTCAGTTACCAGCTCAGCAGTTGATGAGGCATACGGTTCCATATAAACAAGTGTTGGATTTTCAATAAAATCCTCACTTCGTCGATGATGGTCGATTACAACAACCTTTTCAGCTAGCTTTAATAGGTGTGAATCAATAACTAAATTAGGTTTATGTGTATCCACAATAACAAGCAAGGACTTTTCGGTCATTTTCCCTGCAGCTTCCTCTGGTGTTAGGAAGTTTTCATAGAAATCAGATTTACTCTCTATTTCATTCATTAAACGTGTAACGCTACCATTTAACTCATCAAAATTTATGATGACATAGCCCTTCACATCATTCATTTGTGCCATTTTCCGAACACCGACAGATGCACCAATCGAGTCCATATCAGGGCTTTTATGTCCCATAACAAATACTTGATCACTATCTTGAATTAAATCACGTAATGCATGTGAGATGACGCGAGCTCTAACACGTGTGCGCTTTTCAACCGGATTCGTTTTCCCGCCATAAAATTTTAGCTTTCCTGTAGGTTGCTTTATGGCAACTTGGTCACCACCACGTCCTAATACGAGATCCAGACTTGATTGTGCCAATTCGCCAAGCTCCACTAGGGAGGACGAACCCGCTCCTACACCAATACTTAATGTTAAAGATAAATTCTTTTGCGCTGTTTTTTCTCGGATAACATCTAAAATAGCAAATTTTTTCTTTTCAAGCTCTGTTAAAATTGACTCATTTAATACTGCTAAAAACCGATCTGATGATATTCGTTTTACAAATACACCATGCTCAGCAGCCCATTCATTGACGATTGAAGTAACCATTGTATTCGTTAAACTACGTGGTTGGTCATCCATGGCCTGTGTGATTTCATCGTAATTATCAACAAATAAAATAGCGATAACTGTACGATCTGCAAAGTATTGCTTCTCAATAGCAATCTGCTCAGTAATATCAAAGAAGTATAGTAATCGTTCCTCTTTTTTATAATAAACACGATATTTACGATCACGTAATGTAATTGTAGCCTCATTTGTTTCTTCAGTCTTCATTAGTACATAGATATCATCAGATATATTAACAATTCCTTCTCCGACTAATGATTCCATATTTAAGATACCTTGCATATATGGATTCGACCATTCTATTTCATATTGCTCGTTCACCAACAGTATCCCAATTGGCATTTCAAGCAATGCTTCTTCCCCTACTTTTTTCATGCGGAATGAAATGGATTCTATATGCTTTTCAGTTTCTTCAAAAGCAATCTTTTCCACCTTCCATGTGTAGACCATCAGTAAAGCAAAACCTATTCCATAACCTATACCTATCCCGATATTCCAAATACATAGAAGTACGAACGTCACAATTCCAAAAATGGAAAGAACAAAAAGCGGATAGCGAATTGGTCGTTTTCTAAAAGTTCCCATTACAATCAGCCCCTTATTCTTTAGTCTTCCCCTTTACAAGTGAACGTACGTCAAAACCTAAATCAACGATACCTAGTAAGATCATGAAGGATGATAATGGAATAGCTAACACGGTAGCAACCCATTTAACCCCATTTGGCATCCCTTTTCTAGAAATGAAATAATGGATAAATGATATCCCTTGTAGAATGAGTAGCACCCATAAAATATAAGAAACATTCAATACAATTATATCTAGTGTAGAACCAGCCTCTGGACGCATAAATAAATTAATGCATAAAACGATCATGTAGTACCATAAAATAGATCGTGGTAAGCGCATATTTTGGAATGGTGCAAACTTTGGAACATCCACGCCAAGTCGTTTTAAAGCTGGCAAATTTAGCGCTATGATAATAAATGCAGCAAAAAATGCTGATATTGTTATTGTTGCAGGCATTGTCAGCTCGATCGTGTTAAACATAGCCTCTAGCTGTTCCGGCTTTATCGCCACTTGCCCTGTAACGTTTTTCGCAAATTCATTTGATTGCTCATAATTTTTGCGAGCCATCTCTAGACTCATGCTAATAAAGTCAATTCCTGCAAGTTTTACATAGGCAACATAAACAAGTGCCATCGAGATTAGATTAGCAATCCCCGTTGACATAAATAAATAAAGCTTACTCTTCTTCTGATAAATGGCGTTACCCATTACGACGCCCAGCAACCCCATTACAAAGGCAAATGGTAGCATCGATAGTCCACTCGTTATAGTGGTTAACATACAGCCTACTATTGCTACGAGTATTGATGAAGAACGTTTGTAATTTGCGCTATACCAAGCAATCGGTAGTGGAGCGAATATTAAAGCTACTATAAAAACGAATGGTACATATGCGGAAATCAGCATTAATATTGTAAAAAGTGCAACCATCATCGAGCCTTGGACAAGCGCTTTTGTTTGATTATTCGGCATTGAAAACCTTCCTTTTTTTCAGTCAAACTTACTACCCTTTATTGTACCATTTTTTCATAGTATTGAACAAAAATCGCTTAGATCACTATATGCTTTATTATGAATTTTATCTAAAAAACGTCTACTTCAATTTTCGATAAAAAAAACCAGCATACCCGATACGAATATCGTAATATGCTGGTATTCAAAATTGATGTAAGGTCAATTCCTTAACGTCATCAATCTTATTTGTCTTCTGCTACGAATGGAAGTAATCCCATGATACGAGATACTTTAATAGCTGAAGTTAATTTACGTTGGTACTTTGCACTTGTGCCAGTTACGCGACGTGGTAAAATTTTACCGCGCTCAGAGATGAATTTTTTTAATAAATCTACATCTTTGTAGTCGATGTGCGTAATATTGTTTGAAGTGAAGTAGCAAACTTTACGGCGTTTGCGGCCTCCGCGACGTGGTGCCATAGTGTGTCTCCTCCTTATCTTTTTTTATTGTAGAAGCATTAGAATGGAAGATCATCCTCAGATACTTCTATCGGTCCTTTGCTATTAGCAAATGGATCCTCATCTACACGTGTATAGTTTGGCTGATTCATAGGTGGTTGATTTTGCTGATAAGCATCGCCGCCGCCATAGGAACCCTGTCCTGGCATAGCGCCACCAAACTGTTGTTGTGGTTGACCACCGCCATATGACGGTTGGTTATTACCGTAAGTTTGTCCACTACCGTATTGAGGAGCAGGAGCTCCGCTACCATTACGTGGTTCTAAAAACTGTACGCTATCCGCCACAACGTCTGTTGTATATACTCGCTTACCGTCTTGTCCTTCATAACTGCCTGTTTGGATACGACCTTCTACCCCAATTAAACTTCCTTTTCGCATGAAGTTCGCTAGGTTTTCAGCCTGTTTTCGCCATGCAACACAGTTAATGAAATCAGCTTCACGTTCACCTTGTTGATTTGAGAATGCACGATTCACAGCAACTGTAAATCTTGTAGACGCAATTCCATTTGGTGTATAACGTAGCTCAGGATCTTTTGTTAGTCTTCCAACTAATACGACACGGTTTATCATCAGAATGCAACCTCCTTTTCAGCGTTTTGTTAAAAATAATTCAATATTAAGCTTCTTGGCGAACTGCAATGTGACGAATGATGTCTTCGCTGATGTTAGCTAGACGTGTATACTCGTTGATTGCATCTGAAGTAGCGTTTACTTTTACGATTTGGTAGTAACCTTCGCGGAAGTCTTGAATTTCATAAGCTAAGCGGCGTTTGCCCCACTCTTTTGATTCGATGACTTCTGCACCGTTAGAAGTTAAAGCTTCGTTGAAACGTTCAACTAGAGCTTTCTTCGCTTCGTCTTCAATGTTCGGACGTACGATGTACATTAATTCGTATTTTCTCATCTGTTTACACCTCCTTATGGACTAGGCTCTCCTATATTAAGGGAGCAAGGAGCAAGTAATAAATTATTACTCACATCAATGAATTGTAACATATAGGTACTTTTCTTTCAAGTCGCAAACTTACAATTCATTTTATATAATGAACGTAACCTGTTTAATTCGTGAAAGGAGAACTTTTGTGCTACAGAATAAAGAACCTATTGTTATTGAATTAAATATAAAAAAATTAATGATCGACAATAATGTGATCACAATTGGTCTTGTCATATTATTTATAGCCATTCAATATATTTGCTTTAAAGATTTTCACTTTTCTTTTTGGGCTTTCATTGGTGGTACAGTACTGTTTGTTATTCTGTATGTAGTTTTTATTATTTTGCATGAAGCTTTTCATTTGCTTGGCTTTATGCTCTTTGGCAAAGTACCTTTGAAGTCTTTACAATATGGCATAAACTTAGAGCTAGGTGTTGCCTATGCAACTACTACAAAGCCTCTATATAATCACGCCATGAAACGGGCATTATTGCTGCCATTTTGGACGACTGGCGTTCTTCCTACTATTGCAGGGTTTTATTTTAATAATACCATTTTAATACTGGTAGGAGCCTTATTAATAGCAGGTGCAGTAGGTGACTTTGCCATGTATAAGGAGTTACGAAAATATCCTAATAACGCCTTAGTGCAAGATGATCCTAAATTACCGAAGCTTTATGTTTATATAGAAAATGACCATTCACCAAGGCAAGATACATACGAAAATTAGACTCTGTCGTTCGTCAAAATGACAGAGTCTAGTCACAACTCTTAAGGAGTTAAAAAGCCATGCTGTGCAGCTGTATACAAATTCCTCCAAATGCGATTTATTGAGGCAGTCTCGGTAATAGCATCCATGCCAAGATTACGTATTAATTTATTGGCAATCTCTATACAAGCAGCAGCAATCTCTTTACTCATTTGTGTAAATTGTGTTAGTTCTTCCTCTGTCAAAGATTTATCTCCCTGATGCTTTTGCCAATATTCCGACAAGGTTGTATAGAACTGCTTTTCAAATTGTTTAAAATGCTTCTGTTTCTGCATGAGTAAAAATTGTAATGCTCCCATACGCTCAGCTTTATGGGCATCATGATTGCGTTGCTTTATTAAAATAAATGCTTCTTCTAAAAAATTCTCAGTTATCCCTAGACAAACGCTTAAAAAGGAAGCCTCTGCAAAGGTGGTAAATGGAAAGGTGTGTACAGCATTCCCATAGCTATTTCTAATCGTACCTATTTGGAAAGTAGCCTCTTGAGGTACCCATACGTTGTTCACGCGAATAGTATGACTTGCCGTTGCCTTCAAGCCCATTGCGCGCCAATCATTTAAAACTTCAACATCTTGACGGTCTAAGGAACAACTAATGACCTTTTCTGTTTTCACGCCATCTTGCTCTATCAAACAATTCATTGTAAAGGTTGTAGCATAGTCCGAACCACTACAATATTTCCATTGCCCTGTTACTACATAACCATCTTCTACTTTTACAGCTACACCCGTTGGATAACCACTACCTGCGATAACTGCATTTTTAGGGGTAAAGATTTTTTCGCACATTTCTTGGCTAAATGCTGGAATAAATGCATTACCTCCAGTCCCGATTGTCACAAGCCAACCAACATTACCGTCGAGGGCAGCTAGTTGTTGAAACACTTTTATTCCCTCTACTAAATCTAGATTCTTACCTCCTAGTTCATTTGCAGTGAACAATTTGAACAATTTCTGTTCATACATAAACTCTAAGACATCCTGGGGTAATCTTTCTAGCTGCTCAAACTCTAGACCACGTTCTTTTATGTCCATTACGTTCATTTGATGTCACTCCCATACACTAAAAATTCAGATAAAATAACAATTGAAAAAAGGCAATCACTAAGATTGCCCTCTGTTCATCTTATACATTAAAGCGGAATAACATTATATCGCCATCTTGAACTTCATACTCTTTACCTTCAAGACGTACCTTACCAGCTTCCTTAGCCGCTGCTTGAGAACCTGCCTCTAATAGATCATCATAAGCAACTGTTTCAGCACGAATGAAGCCTCGTTCAAAGTCTGTATGGATGATCCCTGCACATTGCGGTGCCTTCATCCCTTTACGGAACGTCCATGCACGAACTTCTTGTACACCAGCAGTGAAATACGTAGCTAAGCCTAATAAGTCATAAGAAGTACGGATGAGCTGATCTAAACCAGACTCTTTAATTCCTAATTCTTCTAAGAACATAGCCTTTTCCTCATCGTCTAGCTCTGAGATTTCTTCCTCGATTTTTGCACAAATTGTAATGACTTGAGCACCTTCAGCTGACGCATATTCATGTACCTTTTTGACATATTCATTATTGTCAGCATCCGCCACTTCATCTTCTGAAACGTTGGCAACATACAGCATTGGTTTAATTGTTAGCAAATGAAGACCTTTAATTACCTTTAGTTCATCATCTGAAAGCTCGGCAGCACGCGCTGGTTTACCGTTCTCTAACTGCTCTTTAATTTTTAAAAGTACTGGCTCTTCAATCATGGCCTCTTTGTCTTTTTGTTTGGCCATTTTGCTAACACGTTGGATACGTTTATCTACTGATTCTAAATCGGCTAGTGCTAGCTCTAGGTTAATAACCTCGATATCATCAATTGGATCCACCGCACCCGATACGTGTGTAATATTTTCGTCTACAAAACAACGTACAACTTGGCAAATGGCATCTACTTCACGGATATGCGCTAAAAATTTATTCCCTAGACCTTCACCTTTGGAAGCACCTTTTACAATCCCAGCTATATCTGTAAATTCAAATGCTGTTGGTACTGTTTTTTTAGGTACAACTAATTCTGTTAATTTATCTAAACGTGCGTCTGGTACTTCAACGATACCGACATTCGGATCAATCGTTGCGAATGGATAGTTTGCAGCCAATGCGCCCGCTTTTGTAATTGCGTTAAATAATGTTGATTTTCCAACGTTAGGTAAACCAACGATTCCAGCTGTTAATGCCATGAATGGACACAACCTTTCTATAATCAGTTCAAATTTTCTCTCATATAACCTTTTCTATTATATTGATTCACTTACAAAAAGTCTAATATGCCTGAAGTTTAGGCCTCACTAGCAGAAAGTAAAACCTTTTTCATTTTTTTCTCAAATTCTCGACGTGGAATCATTACGCTATGTTGGCAACCTTCACATTTAATTCGAACATCAGCACCCATACGAATAATCTTCCATTGATTCGTACCACAAGGATGTTGCTTTTTCATTTCAACAATATCATTTAAACCATATTTCTTTTCTTCCACCTTACTCACTTCTCCCCTCACCTTTGTCATAGAACATCATTTTTGGATGAGCCATTGGTATACGATGCTCCTCAAAAAGCTTTGTCACATCTCGGCGAATACTACGAGCCACTCCATATTGTTGCTGCGGTAATGTTTCTGCTGCAATGCGGATCGTTACCTCTGTACCTTTGACATTTTGTACACCTAAAAACACTGGTGCCGCTATTAATTCTTTATGTTTTTCTGGTAAAGATTCTAAATACTGATTAATAACCGTTTCCGCTTTTTCAAAGTCAGCATCCGCGGTCATTTGTAAATCTATAAAAATTTTGGAGTTGTTAACAGAGTAATTGACGACCTCACCAATTGCACCATTAGGAATGATAAATTGCTCTCCAGTCCCCCCATTAATTTTCGTAGTACGTAAACCAATTTCTACAACTGTACCTTCTGCTCCATTAATTTTTATATAATCACCTACACCAAACTGATCTTCAAAAATAATAAAGAAGCCCGTGATAACATCCTTCACCAAACTTTGGGCACCAAAACCGACGGCTAAACCAACAATCCCTGCCCCTGCTAAAAGACCGGCTACCTTTATATTTAAAGAAGATAGAATGCCAATGATTGCAGAGAAATAAACAACATAGGAAATTACACTTTGTAATAATCTCGAAATCGTACGTTGACGTCGCTCTGAATGATTTAATGGGGAACGCATACGGATTAAAAATAATTTTTTAATTAATTTTTTACCCATTCTTACAGCTATCCAGGATGCTAGTAAAATTAGCATAATCTCAATAGAAGAATCTATGACACCTTCCCAAAGTTTGTCAGATGTGAGCTTTTCCCAGTATCTCTCCATTAATTTCTTATTCCATTCCATCGTTTCCACCTCTTGAATAACTTGCTAAAAATTTGCGTATACTGCATAAAAATTGAGCACTTCTAAAAATAAAAAGAAAGTGAGTTTTTTTATGAATACTATACCAAATTTGTTACTACCTTATTCCCTTCATCACGAAAGTAAAAATGCTGTTTGGCAATTAAGTACATTATTTTTAGAATATATACCGTTTCATCATGAACGACTAATTTTTTGCTGCATTGGCAGCGACCGATGTACAGGTGATACGCTTGGACCGTTAACGGGTAGCTTTTTAAATAAGTCAGTTAGCTTCCCCTATGAAATTGTCGGTTCTTTAGAAGATCCGCTACATGCTCTAAATCTAGATTCTACTATTCAACAGCTACACAATCATACTACAAAACCATTCATTATTGCGATTGATGCCTGTCTTGGTAGTGAGCAAAATGTCGGTCATATTTCCGTTCAAAGCGGTCCTATTTTTCCTGGGAAGGCTGTAAAAAAAGAATTACCCCCAATCGGTGACATTTCCATTAAAGGAATCGTCAATATTGGAGGTTTTATGGAAATGCTTGTTTTACAAAATACAAGGCTTCATATTTCTTATGCTATGGCTGAAAAGCTTTCAAGAGCATTATTACTGGCTGCCCACCGTTATTCATTGAAAAATGTAGAAGAAAGCAACCATAATACCAACAATGACGATACCTGGCAGCAAGTTAGCAGCCTTGATCTTAGTTAAACCAGCTATATTTAACCCTATTGCCATAATCATAACGCCGCCAACGGCTGTCATTTCGGTAATATACATTTGTAGCGCAGCATCAGGTATAAAAGAACTAATGACCCCTGCAAAAACTGCAATTAATCCTTGATAAATAAAAACAGGTATCGCCGAAAGCAATACACCTATACCTAATGTGGATGCTAGAATTATGGATGTAAAACCATCTATTAATCCTTTTGTAATCAATACATTATGATCATTACGAAGACCGCTATCAAGTGCACCAATAACAGCCATGGAGCCAACAACAAAGATTAATGAAGCAGTGACAAACCCTTCTGCAATGCTAATTTGATTTTGATCATTTCGTTTTGTACGAAATAATGACTCTACCCATTTGCCTAGGCGATTCATTTGCTTATCTAAATCTAACCACTCACCTACTACAGTACCCACCACTAAACTTACGATTAAGATAATAAAATTATCACTTTCAAATCCCATTTTTATCCCTAATAATGCGACTGCTAAACCAATTATGGATAGGACAGTAGACTTCATAGATTCAGGAATATTTTTGAAAATTCGCCCCACTAATGCACCTGCTATAATTAGCACAGCATTAATCAATGCCCCTAGTATTACCACCCTTTTGCCTTCCTTCTCTCTAAAAAATAGAGAGCGCCTGTTTGCTTGGCGCTCTGATTAAATTATATAAATATCATTTATTCTTCTTGTACATTGAGGATTTCTAATATGCGCTCTAAATCATCTTCAGAGTAAAATTCTATTTCAATTTTCCCTTTATTATTATTCTTTCTAATTTGAACATTTGTTCCAAAATAATCTCTTAATTGAGATTCCTTCGCCGCCACAAATATATCTTTTTTCTTGGGCGGAATTGTTTCACGTGAAACTTCCTCATTTAAGGATTGTACTAACATTTCAACTTGGCGGACATTTAAACCTTGCTTCATTACCTTCATGGCAACTTCAGAGATTCGTCTTTTATTTTTTAAGCCGAGTAATGCCCTACCTTGTCCCATAGATAGTGTGCCATCATTCATAAATTTTCGTACATCTTCAGGTAAAGCAAGGAGGCGAACATGGTTAGCTATATGTGGTCTACTTTTTCCTAAACGCTTTGATAGCTCTTCCTGTGTTAAATGTAAGTTTTCCATTAAGCTTTGGTAGGCTTCTGCTTCTTCAATGACTGTTAGATCCTCACGCTGAAGGTTCTCTAGAATAGCTAGTTCCATCATTTGTGCGTCTGATAATTCTTTAATGATTACAGGAATAACATCTAAACCTGCTAGTAAACACGCTCGATAACGACGTTCCCCTGCAACGATTTCAAATTTACGCCCCTTTTTCCGTACAGCAATAGGTTGCAAAATGCCATGCTCATTAATCGAATCTGCTAATTCTTGTAAAGCTTCTTCATCAAAAATTTTACGAGGCTGAAATGGGTTTGCAACAATTAAATCTAATTGAATTTCTTCCACTTGCCCACTTTGTTCTAATGACTCTCCTGGAAATAGTGCACCAATGCCCTTTCCTAAACCTTTAGCCATTTTTAATCACTTCCCTCGCCATCTCCAAATAAACTTCTGCACCTCTAGATCTTGCGTCATAAGTGATGATTGGTTGCCCATGACTAGGTGCTTCACTTAAACGCACATTACGAGGAATTATCGTTTTATATACTTTATCTTGGAAATATTTTTTCACTTCATCTATAACTTGTAAGCCAAGGTTTGTTCGTGCATCTAGCATTGTTAGTAAAACACCATCAATATATAACTGTTGGTTCAAATGCTTTTGTACAAGACGAACAGTAGATAACAATTGGCTTAGACCTTCCAATGCATAATATTCGCATTGTACTGGAATAATCAATGCATCTGAAGCTGTTAAAGCATTAATTGTTAAAAGTCCTAAAGATGGTGGACAGTCAATAATTATATAATCGAAATCTTCTTTTACATTTTGTAATGCATGTTTCAAACGCACTTCCCTTGAAATAGTCGACACCAATTCAATTTCAGCGCCTGCAAGCGAAATTGTGGCTGGCACAATTGATAAATTATCTACATTTGTTTTTTGAATGACATTTTCAACATCTTCATCATCAATGAGCACATCATAAATACAACTTTGTATGTCTCCTTTATTAATACCAAGGCCACTTGTTGTATTCCCTTGCGGATCAGTATCAATAAGTAGCACTTTCTTACCTAAATAGGCTAGGCAAGCGCTCAAATTGACTGAAGTTGTTGTTTTTCCTACGCCACCCTTTTGATTGGCGATTGCTATAATTCTACCCATTTAAAAGCACCTGCTTTCATTTATCAACGTTTACTTTGACAAATCATTTGTAAAATCAATGTATTTAACCCGCATCTAACTTTCATTCTATCAAAAAAACAGTTAGAAGTTGTATAAAATATTAAGAATATATACAAAAAAGGAGACACCTCATTCAACTTTCTGAGATATCTCCTTTTTATAGTGAGGGAAAATTTACTAATAAATTATTCCGAGATAATTTATTGCACCTTTTTCTTTTTAGGTATCTTCACCGTAATTTGATAATATTCTTCTGTATCTTCTTCTTCCGTATTTACCGTAATACCACTTTTCGTTACCATCGTTAATGATTGCTTAATAGTATTTAAGGCTATACGGACATCTTTACTAATGGCTTTGCGTTTCGGCCTTGCTTTCTTTGGTACCGACTCCTCTTGCTCGTCTGTTACCGGGTGCAAGATGGCCTGAATCTGTTCCTCTAACTGGCGAACATTCCAATCACTATCAACTGTTTGTTGTAAAATTTCTAGTTGTAATGGTTGATCTTTAATAGCAATTAATGCACGTGCATGTCGTTCAGAGATCTTGCGCTGTAATATGGCTTGTTGCACTTCATCTGGAAGCCTTAATAAACGTAATTTATTGGCTACAGTGGATTGTCCTTTTCCAAGTCTTTGGGCAAGAGCTTCTTGTGTGAGCTCATGTAGCTCCAACAATTTTTGATAGGCTACCGCTTCTTCAATTGCAGTTAATTCCTCACGCTGTAAGTTCTCTATTAACGCAATAGAAGCTGTCTCCTTATCGGTTAAATTACGTACAATAGCAGGAACCTCTGTCCATTGTAGCTTTTTCATAGCTCGATAACGACGCTCACCGGCAATGATTTCATATTGATTTTCTGATGTTTTACGTACAACAATTGGCTGAATCACACCATGCGTATGAATGGTTCTTGATAATTCTTCAATTTTTTCATCATCAAAAATAGTACGTGGCTGAAAACGGTTAGGTACAATTTCATCAATAGGCAATTTTATGACTTCTTCTGCTGTTTGAACCGCCTCTGCTTGTTCTACTTCATTTTTCACAATAGGCTCTGTTTTACTTCCGCCTCCAAAAAAACGTGAAAAAGGACTTTTCATCCAAGTGGCACCACCTTTAAGTAACTATCTTGCTCTGTCTCATTCTATTATTATTTATTATATTTCCTCAAATGTATATAGTTCATAGATGACTTTTGCGTGAACCATCCATAACTAGTATGTATGCTCAAAATAGAAAAAATATATTCTACTTTGAGAAAGTTTCACATGAAACACTAATTATTGAATTGGTGTTTTATTTGGTACACCTGGCTTACGCGGGTATTTTTTCGGTGTTCCTTTTATTTTATCAAATATATATAAAGTGCGGTCACTTTCTTCCACAGGTAGCTTGAAAGAATATTCTTCTTTCAGTTTAACACCTAATGTTGTTAATGCTTTTTTAGCATCTTTTAATTCTTCTGCACCTGCAGCTGCTTTTAAGGCAACAAAATAGCCATCTTGTTTTGCTAATGGCACACATAGCTCCGATAAAACAGATAAACGAGCTACTGCACGTGCTGTCACCACATCATATTGTTCACGATATTTTAAATTTTGACCAAACTCTTCTGCGCGGGCATGCACAAAATTCATATTTTCTAATTGTAACTCATCACTTAAATGGTTTAAAAATGTAATTCTTTTATTTAAGGAGTCGACAATTGTGACATGTAAATGTGGGAAACAGATTTTTATTGGGATACTAGGGAAACCAGCACCTGCTCCTACATCACAAACAGTTATTACTTTTGAAAAATCAAAATAAAATGAGGCACTGATTGAGTCAAAGAAATGTTTTAAATAAACACCTTCTAAATCTGTAATAGCAGTCAGGTTCATCTTTTCATTCCACTCGACTAGTAATTCAAAGTATTTTTTAAATTGAGCAATTTGCTTTTCGGAAAGCTCGATGCCTTTTTTTTTAAGTGCCTCAATAAATTGTTGTTCGTTCATGTAAAGTCTCCTTTATTAATCTAGCCATACTAGTACATCTTAACAATAGTATTGCTTTAAAAATAGGAAGCGGGCACAATGGTATGCCCGCCCCTTATTCACTTTACTGTTCTTATTAACCGCTTATTTTCGCGATTTTACCTTGTTCAATGTAAACAAGCAGAATAGAAATATCTGCTGGGTTCACACCAGAAATACGAGAGGCTTGTGCAATGGAAAGCGGTGTAACTTGTTTTAATTTTTGACGCGCTTCTGTCGCTAAACCAGAAATTGCATCATAATCAATGTTTTCAGGAATTTTTTTATTTTCCATTTTATGCAGCTTCTCTACTTGTAGCAATGCTTTTTCGATATAGCCTTCATATTTAAGCTGAATTTCAATTTGCTCTTTTACTTCTTCTGTAAATTCGATATCTGCCGGAATTAATGAGGAAATCATCTCATAATGCATTTCTGGGCGTTTTAGTAAATCAGCGCCACGAATTCCATCTTTTAATTCACTACCACCAGCAGAACGAATAACAGCTTGTGTAGCTTCATTCGGTTTAATAATTATTTCACGAAGACGTGCAATTTCATTATCAATCAATGCTTTTTTCTCATTGAACTTGTCATATCGTTCTTGTTGAACCATGCCGGTTTTATAGGCTAACTCTAATAATCGTAAATCAGCGTTATCATGACGTAACAATAAGCGATACTCTGCACGAGATGTTAGTAAACGATAAGGCTCGTTTGTTCCTTTTGTCACAAGGTCATCGATGAGTACCCCTATATAGGCATCCGAACGACTAAGGATTAATTCCTCTTTGCCAAGTACATTAGCTGCAGCATTCATTCCTGCCATTAATCCTTGGGCGGCCGCTTCCTCATAACCGGATGTACCATTAATTTGGCCAGCTGTATATAAGCCTTTAATGCGCTTTGTTTCTAGTGTTGGCCACAATTGTGTGGGTACAATTGAATCATATTCAATGGCATAGCCAGCACGCATCATTTCTGCGTTCTCTAAGCCTGGGATTGATTTTAGTAAACGTGTTTGAACATGCTCTGGTAGGCTTGTTGATAAACCTTGAACATAAACCTCACGTGTATTACGTCCTTCTGGCTCTAAGAAGATTTGATGTCTCGGCTTATCGTTGAAGCGTACTACTTTATCTTCAATTGAAGGGCAGTAGCGTGGACCTGTCCCTTTAATCATCCCAGAATACATCGGTGAAAGATGTAAATTCGCCTCAATTATTTCATGTGTTTCAGGGCTTGTATACGTTAACCAGCAAGGTAGTTGGTCCATAATGAATTCCGTTGTTTCAAAACTAAATGCACGTGGAACTTCATCTCCTGGCTGAATTTCAGTTTTATCATAATCAATTGTACGATTATTAACACGTGGTGGTGTACCGGTTTTAAATCGAACAAGGTCAAAACCAAGCTCTTTTAAATTATCAGCTAAGCGAATTGACGGTTGTTGGTTATTAGGACCACTTGAATATTTTATATCCCCTATAATAATTTCACCGCGTAGGAAGGTACCTGTTGTGACAACTACTGTTTTGGCACGATAAATTGCACCAATTTGTGTAATAACCCCTGTTACTTCTCCATCCTCAATGATAAGTTCTTCTACCATTCCTTGATGGATTGTTAAGTTTTCGGTTTCTTCTAATATGCGTTTCATCTCTTGTTGATACAAAACTTTGTCAGCTTGCGCACGTAATGCACGTACAGCTGGGCCTTTTCCTGTATTTAACATTCGCATTTGAATATGCGTTTTATCTATAACTTTCCCCATGACGCCACCTAAAGCGTCTATTTCACGTACGACGATTCCTTTGGCAGGACCACCAATGGATGGATTACATGGCATAAATGCAATCATATCTAAGTTGATCGTTAACATCAGTGTGTTAGCACCCATTTTAGCCGCAGCATGTGCAGCTTCTGAACCTGCATGACCTGCGCCAATAACGATCACATCAAACGTGCCTGCCTCATATTTTGTTGGCATGCTCGTATCTTCCTTTCTTTCTTAAAGTTATTTTCCTAAACAAAACTGAGAAAATAGCTGGTTGATTAGGCTTTCTTGCACTGTGTCACCTATAATCTCACCAAGTAATTCCCACGTTCTTGTGACATCAATTTGTACCATATCAACTGGAACTCCAGCTTGAGCAGCTGCTATTGCATCCTCAACTGTCGCCTGTGCTTGATGCAATAATGCAATATGTCTTGCATTTGAAACATATGTTAAATCGCCCGCTTCAAGTTGCCCTTCAAAGAACAATGCAGCTATCGCTTCTTCTAACTCTGTAACACCCTCCTCCTGTAAGAGAGAAGTCGTTACAATGCGATGTTTACCTGCTAGCTCTTTGACACGCGCTAAATTAATTTTTTGCGGTAGATCTGTTTTATTGATAATAACGATGTAGTCCATCGCCTCAATAGTTTCGAATAAACGCTCGTCCTCAGCAGTTAACTCATCTGCATAGTTTAATACGAATAATATTAAGTCTGCTCCACGAAGCGCTTCTCTCGAACGTTCTACGCCAATTCGTTCAACAATGTCTTCTGTCTCACGAATACCCGCTGTATCCACTAAACGAAGCGGAACACCGCGTACATTAACGTACTCTTCTATAATATCACGAGTAGTACCAGCAATATCTGTCACTATGGCCTTATTTTCCTGTACCAAGCTATTTAAAAGAGAAGATTTCCCTACATTTGGACGCCCTAAAATAACAGTCGATAAACCCTCGCGTAATATTTTCCCTTGAGAAGATGTTTGAAGAAGTTTAATAATCTCATCTCGTACCCATGTACATTTTTCTACTAAAACAGGTACAGTCATCTCTTCTACATCATCATACTCTGGATAATCTATATTAACCTCTACTTGCGCTAATGTCTCTAGTAAAGCTTGGCGCAAGTCACCAATAAGTCTTGATAATTTTCCATCCATCTGACCCAAGGCAACATTCATTGCTCGATCTGTTTTGGCTCTTATCAAATCCATTACTGCTTCAGCCTGAGATAAATCAATACGCCCATTTAAAAACGCACGTTTAGTAAATTCACCTGGCTCTGCTAATCTTGCTCCATTCGTTAATGCTAGTTGTAAAACACGATTAACTGAAACTAATCCACCGTGACAATTTATTTCAACTACGTCCTCGCGTGTGAAAGTTTTTGGACCACGCATTAATGATAGCATTACTTCCTCTACTACCTCTTTTGTTTTAGGATCCACTAAATGACCATAATGAATAGTGTGCGAATCCTTTGTCGTTAAACTTTTTCCACCTGGTGATTTAAATATTTTATCTGCAATCGCCACTGCTTCGTCCCCACTTAAACGAACGATGGCTATGGCACCTTCACCCATAGGTGTGGATATCGCAGCAATTGTATCAAACTCCATTTAATGACCTCCTTAACGTTATCCACATGTGGATAATCGAAACCGACCAATACTTACTAACACCTTAGACTAACATATTTTCAACAAAATCTAAAGTAAGGATCATTTCCAAATGTGGATAACAGCCATTTTTTATAGGACTAAATTTCGACAATACTACAATCTTTGCCTCATAAAAAAAGGTCACTTTATCGCGAGGGATAAAATGACCTTTAAAACTATAGTGTCTGTATGTTTTTGAAAATAATCTAATTGTTTTTGACAGGCTCAATGACTAAATAACGATTTGGTTCTGAGCCTTCTGAATATGTCTCAAGATCAAGACGATTTGCTAATTGATTATGAATTATTTTTCTTTCGTATGACGGCATTGGTTCAAATGCCACACGTTGATTTGAACGTAATGCTTTATCCGCCATTCGATCAGCAAGTAACTCTAAAGCTACTTGTCGACGTTCGCGATAGTTTTCCACATCTAATTTCACCATTAAGAACTGCTTAGCGCTTTTATTGAGCACTAGCTGCGTTAATTGCTGTAAGGAATTTAATGTTTGACCACGTTTTCCGATAAGTAGAGCTGCTTTCTCACTTTTCAGCTGAAAATAAATATATTTCCCTTCACGTGTCATAGTTATTTCAAGATCATGAATATCCAATTGCTCAGCAATCGTTACTAAATAGGCTTTTGCCTCCTCAATTGGGTTTGCTGAATCTTCTTCCTCATTTTGTTCGTTTACAACTTTTTGAACAGCTTCGATTTCATTTGGTTGATCAGAAACTTGTGAACGGATTGTTTCAACATCATCTACTGCTAATTGTTTGTCTAATTGAGTCGTTATTTGCGATTCGGCTTCTTCACTTTCAATTACCGAAATCTGAACTTCCTTTACAGTTACACGAACTTCTGCAGAACGTGCACCAAAACCTAAAAATCCTTTTTTACCTTCTTGTAAAACTTCAACATCTACTTGTTCACGGGTTTTGCCAAGTTTCTGTAACGCCAATGAGATCGCTTCTTGTGTTGTTGCGCCTATTTGCGTAAGTTGTTTCACTTTTTAGCCCCTCCATTTTGAGCAGGTTGTGTTTTATCTTTATTCCAAGGCTTATAAATATACAGGTTTTGGAAAATCGAAATAATGTTCCCGATTACCCAATATAGTGATAATGCAGCTGGTAAGGCCATACCAAAAGCAATAATCATGAATGGCATAATATACATCATGATTTTCATTTGAGGATTATCCATTGCTGGTCCTGTACGTAATACGATAAATTGCATTAAACCTGCTGTAATTGCTAATGCAGGTGCAGGATCCGCTAGAGGGAAGATAAAGAAATTCCCTAAATCAAATGTAGATGTAGCATTCATACGGCTA
Organism: Lysinibacillus sp. A1; assembly: GCF_000801965.1. Taxonomy (NCBI): domain Bacteria; kingdom Bacillati; phylum Bacillota; class Bacilli; order Caryophanales; family Bacillaceae; genus Lysinibacillus; species Lysinibacillus sp. A1. The sequence continues at coordinate 12,165 of NZ_JSZM01000043.1, read as the reverse complement.
ATTGCATGATAGAAACCAATTAAAATTGGCATTTGAATGATTACTGGTAAACACCCTGCAAGTGGGTTTACACCTGATTCACTCATCAGCTTCATCATTTCTTGCTGATATTGTTGTTGTGTCTGAGCATCCTTAGAAGCATACTTCTTTTGCAGTTCCTTCAATTTTGGCTGAATTTCTTGCATCTTTTTAGAACTCTTTGTTTGTTTAATCATTAGTGGCAAAATTGCTAAACGAATAATAATCGTTACGGCAATGATCCCCCATGCGTACGTGCCAAGTAGATCAGCAAAGTATTTTATCGCTGATACCAACGGCCAAACAATGAATTCATTCCAGAAGCCAGTGCTGTCTTTGGAAATTGGTTCATTGAATTCTGTACAACCAGATAGTAGTAGAGCTACTGATACTAGTGACAAAATTACCCAATGTTGTTTTTTCAACCTTCTTCCCCCTACAATTACTATTCACTTTTTCTAAATCTATATGCATCTTCTTTATTCACTGACTGACAGTTTCCTGCCCTAAAATCTGTGACATCTGACAGCAGCTTTATCTAAACTTAAACAAAGATAAAGTTATCAGCTATTTTATCATGCCTATAACGTTTCACTCTACTAAATATTCTCACAATATACACTTATTCCTGAGTTTTGTGGCGAATTTAACATATTCTTAAGTGAAATCTAACGTTGAAAATACCCCTATACGTATACTTCCCTAGGTTATGGTATGCAATTTCACTCTCATTCTTAAAGCTAATAATACAGGCGCATTTTACCACTCGGTTGCATACATTACACTTTCTTTAATACCTTTGCGATTTTTAGTACATGTTGCAAACTTTGTTTCACTTCATGAAAATCCATAGTGGCCGCCGGTTGTCTGGCGATAATAACATAATCCATATTCGTCTTTAGATCATCCTTTAAATCAAGAATACTATGTCGAATATAGCGTTTTATTTGGTTGCGTTTTACCGCATTCCCAAGCTTTTTACTAACCGATAAACCTACACGAAATTCTGTTTGTTCCTCTTTTGCTAAAAAGTAAACAACAAACTGACGATTAGCGAAAGATTTACCTTTTTTAAACACCTTTTGAAAATCATCATTCTTCTTCACTCTTTGGCGTTTTTTCATTTCTTTCACCTGCTAATAGATAATATCTTTTGATCCTCATTTCTAGGTTTACCAAAAATAAAGAAAAAAAAGACCACTGATGTGGCTCAGTGGACTTATTTTATGCTGATAAAACTTTTCTTCCTTTACGACGACGAGCAGCAAGAACTTTGCGACCGTTTTTCGTGCTCATACGTGCGCGGAAACCGTGAACTTTACTGTGTTTACGTTTCTTTGGTTGGTAAGTACGTTTCATTTATATAGACACCTCCTGATATATGAGTTGAATTTTTCAACATACAGACTCGAATATTATATAAAGTAACTAGTTATTTTGTCAATGTATTTCACAAATTTCTTTTAGCTAGTCATTCTATGTATCTAAATGAATCTACTTTATCTTCCCTAATGACCATTCCAATCCTCCGTAAAAAACAATATTACTAACTTTTTCTTAAAAATATTTATCCACAGAATACTTGTTTTTTTTGCACAGAGTTGTGTATAGTGTTTTTTGCATATTTTTTTATCCACAACATTTATCTACAGCTTTTTCACATACACAGTGCTTGTGGACAACTCCAAAGTGCATAACTACAAGCTATGTGGATAAGTTTCGTAAACTATTGAAATAGCTTTGTTTTTCTGATACGATTACTGTGCTTCACTTTGTTGAAAACTGAAATGAACATTTTAATTATCCACAACTGTTAATATGCTGTGGATAATTTTTATCACAGCCTTTGGTTAACTTTTATCCACAACTTGTGATTATGTGGACGAGTTGTAAAATGAACGTATTTGCCATTTCTATAAATGCAATGTTTTTATGTATTGAACACTGTAAAGGAGATTAGTAGCTTGGAACATTTAGAAGAATTATGGAATAATGTCCTGGCTCAAGTTGAACAAAAAATTTCTAAACCAAGCTTCGAAACGTGGCTAAAGTCTACCAAATTACTGTCCTACAATGGCAGTGGTTCAACTGTGACAATTGCTGCGCCAAATTCGTTTGCTCGAGATTGGCTTGAGAATCATTATATTCATTTGATTACAGGTATATTAACGGAGCTTACAGGCGAAGACTTGCTTATTAAATTTGTTGTTCAAAAAAACCAGGATTCGGACGATTTTGATTTGCCGGCGCCGATTATCCAAGCAAAGAATAACGATCACCATGATATTTCACCGGGTATGTTAAACCCGAAGTATACTTTTGATACGTTTGTTATTGGCTCTGGTAACCGCTTTGCACATGCTGCCTCTCTAGCAGTTGCTGAAGCACCTGCAAAGGCTTATAACCCTTTCTTCATTTATGGGGGAGTTGGGCTTGGTAAGACGCACTTAATGCATGCCATTGGTCATTATGTTTTAGAGCATAATCCAAATGCAAAAGTAGTCTATTTATCATCTGAAAAATTTACAAATGAATTTATTAACTCTATTCGTGATAACAAAGCACTTGATTTTCGCAATAAATACCGCAATGTGGATGTACTGCTAATTGATGATATTCAATTCCTTGCTGGAAAAGAATCAACTCAAGAAGAATTTTTCCACACGTTTAATACTTTACATGAAGAATCCAAGCAAATTGTTATATCGAGTGACCGACCTCCAAAGGAAATTCCAACATTAGAGGATCGTCTACGTTCACGTTTTGAATGGGGATTAATAACGGATATTGCACCTCCTGATTTGGAAACACGTATTGCTATTCTGCGTAAAAAAGCAAAAGCAGATGGTTTAGAGGTACCCAATGAGGTGATGCTCTATATTGCGAACCAGATTGACTCCAATATTAGGGAGCTTGAAGGTGCGCTTATTCGCGTCGTTGCCTATTCGTCACTCGTTAACAAAGATATTAATGCGGCACTTGCTGCAGAGGCACTAAAGGATATCATTCCTAATTCAAAGCCACGAACTGTGACAATATTAGACATTCAAAATGCTGTTGGTGAGCATTTTAGTATACGTTTAGAAGATTTTGCGGCGAAAAAGCGTACAAAGCTAATTGCTTTTCCTCGCCAAATTGCCATGTATTTATCACGCGAATTAACAGATTTTTCGCTGCCGAAAATTGGTGAAGAATTTGGCGGACGTGATCATACAACTGTGATTCATGCTCACGAAAAAATATCTTCTTTGTTGAAAAATGACGTCCAGCTTCAACAAGATGTTAAACAAATTCGTAGCATGCTAGGGAAGTAATTACTGTGGACAATCCTACTATTTAAACACAAACTTATACACAGTCTATCTACATGTGGATAGACTGATTTTATTCATAAAAAGGCACTTATCCACAAATCCACAGAGCCTATTACTATATCTTTTTTATTTTATATAAATAAATAATATAAATATGTGAGGGAAAACGAATGAAATTTGATATTTTACGTGACCGTTTATTAGAGGGTTTAAATGATGTCATGAAAGCAGTAAGTTCTAAAACAACTATTCCGATTTTAACAGGGATTAAAATTGATGTGACAGAAGAAGGTATTCGCTTAACAGGTAGTGATGCGGATATTACAATTCAAACATTTATCCCTGTTGAGGAAGATGGACAACAGATTATTCACATTGCAGAAACAGGATCAATAGTTGTACAAGCCCGTATGTTTAATGAAATTGTACGTAAATTACCAACAAATGATGTTGAAATCCAAGTAACACCTGGTTTCCAAACTCATATTCGCTCTGGTAAATCTGAGTTCCACTTAATTGGTTCTGATGCAGCTGAATACCCATTATTACCAGAATTAACGGAAGATCAAAAATTTACTATTCCTGCTGATCTTCTAAAAACAATTATTCGTGAAACAGTGTTTGCAGTTGCCACTTCAGAAAGTAGACCGGTGTTGACAGGTGTAAACTGGCAAATTAAAAATGAAACATTAATCTGTGTTGCAACAGATAGTCACCGTTTAGCAAGACGTAAGGTGCAACTAGAAAATTTACCAGAAGTTGAACATAGTGTTGTTATCCCAGGAAAAAGTTTAAATGAGTTAAATAAAGTACTAGAGGATTCTACAAATCTTGTTCAAATTGTTATTACAAGTCAACAAGTATTATTTAAAACAGGGGATGTTTTATTCTTCTCTCGTTTACTAGAAGGAAATTACCCAGACACTTCTCGCTTAATTCCTGAAGAATATCAAACTAATGTAACGATTAACGGAAAATCTTTATTACAAGCTATTGACCGTGCCTCACTAGTAGCAAGAGGAGACCGTAATAATGTTGTCCGTTTTGAAATATTAGGCAACCAAGCAGTTGAGGTTTCTTCTAATTCACCTGAAATCGGTAAAGTACAAGAGGAAATTCCTGTTGAGTCATTAGAAGGGGAAGGCCTGAAAATTTCTTTTAGTGCCAAATATATGATGGAGGCATTGAAGGCAATCGACGGCCAAGATGTAGTCATTCAATTTACAGGCGCAATGAGACCGTTTATTTTACGCTCGGTTCATGACGATGCAATTTTACAATTAATTTTACCTGTACGTACTTACTAAAAATTTAAGATCTGTTAGGATAGTCGCAATTTGCGGCTATCTTTTTTACTTATGGCGAAATTTTAGGTATGATAGAGAGATAGTCAGTCTGTATTTGGAGGGGAACACACTATGCAGGACATTAAAATCGATGAGGAGTTCATCACGTTAGGGCAGCTATTAAAAATATCTGATGCCATTAGTTCAGGTGGAATGGCGAAGTGGTTTTTACAGGAAAATGCTGTATATGTCAATGGAGAAGTAGACGATCGTCGAGGTCGGAAATTACGTAACGGAGACGTTGTAAATATACCAGGATGTGGTCGTTTTCAGATCGTAGGACCAACTGGGCAATAAACTATGCATATTGAACAAATAAAACTTACAAATTACCGTAATTATGATGCCTTAGCTTTAAACTTCTCTCCAAAAATTAATGTTTTCATTGGTGAAAATGCTCAAGGAAAAACAAATGTTATGGAGTCTATCTACGTATTAGCAATGGCTAAATCCCATCGAACAACGAACGATAAAGAATTGATACGTTGGGATTCAGACTATGGTAAAATAGAAGGGGCCGTTCAAAAAAGACATGGTATTTTACCGATTGAGCTTACGATTACAAAGAAGGGTAAAAAGGGCAAGATAAATCATATAGAGCAAAGTCGCCTTAGTCATTATATTGGCCAAATGAACGTCGTAATGTTTGCACCAGAGGATTTAAACGTTGTAAAGGGTAGTCCGCAAATACGCCGACGTTTTATTGATATGGAGATTGGGCAAATTTCGCCTGTCTATTTACATGATTTATTAACCTTTCAAAAAGTTTTAAAACAACGTAACCATTTCTTAAAGATGAACCAGGGCAAGTCCATGTCAAATGATGTGATGTATGAGGTTTATAATGAACAATATATTCATGCAGCTACCCAAATTATTCGTAAAAGATTTCAATTTATGGATTTATTGCAGGAGTGGGCTGAACCTATACATGCAGGTATATCACAAGGGAAGGAAACGCTCGTTATAAAATATCGTACGGTAGCTGGAATAGAAAAAGAACATTCTTCTAGCGAAATTGAAAATACTTTACATCAAAAATTGATAGAAGCAAGAGAACGCGAATTTGACAGAGGTGTGACGTTAGTAGGTCCACATCGTGATGATTTGCAGTTTTTAGTAAATGGCTATGATGTGCAAACATATGGCTCGCAAGGACAACAGCGTACAACCGCATTGTCTTTAAAACTTGCTGAAATTGAATTAATTAAACAAGAAACAAATGAAACACCCATACTACTTTTAGATGATGTCTTGTCGGAACTCGATGATTATCGTCAATCGCATTTATTAAATACCATTCAAGGTGAAGTGCAAACCTTTGTCACAACTACAAGTGTTGAAGGAATTCATCATGAAACAATGGAGCAGGCCCAACTGTTCCACGTGAAACAAGGTGCGATTGAAAAAAGTTAGCCAGGGTAGTTTTTTAGATTACAAAAGAATGGTAATAGTCAGCTCGGTTGACTGTTCATTCATTTACACACAATGATGTTATGAAGGAGTAGATGAAAGCCGTGGCTATAGAGAACGAAGGTTTACAAAACCAAGCTTATGAGGCCGATCAGATACAGGTATTAGAAGGTTTAGAGGCAGTACGTAAAAGACCAGGGATGTATATCGGTTCTACAAGCTCAAAAGGGTTACACCACTTAGTATGGGAAATCGTTGATAATAGTATCGATGAAGCTCTAGCAGGATTTTGTACTGATATACAAGTAACAATAGAAAAAGAAAACTGGATTCGCGTAGAAGATAACGGTCGTGGTATTCCGGTCAGCATTCAAGAAAAGATGGGTAAGCCTGCTGTTGAAGTTATCATGACAGTTTTACATGCTGGTGGTAAATTTGGCGGTGGAGGCTACAAAGTTTCAGGTGGTCTACATGGAGTAGGGGCATCCGTTGTTAATGCTCTTTCTGTTGAAACAAATGTGCAAGTTCACCGTGAAGGTCATATTCATGAAATCAAATTCCAACGTGGAAAAACGATACAAGAACTAAAGATTATTGGCGATACAGATCGTAATGGAACAACAACACGATTTAAAGCGGACCCGGAAATTTTTAAAGAAACTACTGTTTATGAGTATGATATTTTAGCTCATCGTATTCGTGAATTGGCTTATTTAAATCGTGGAATCAGAATTACCATTGCCGATGAGCGTGAAGGTGAGGAGCGTTCAACTACATATCACTATGAAGGTGGTATTCGTTCATATGTTGAGCACCTAAATCAATCTAAAGAGCCTATTCATGATCCTATTGATGTACTTGGAGAAAAAGATGGTATCTCGGTTGAGATTGCTATGCAATATAATGCTGGATTCTCTTCTAATATTTTTTCATTTGCTAATAACATTAATACGTATGAAGGTGGTACACATGAGTCTGGTTTTAAAACAGCTCTTACACGCGTCATTAATGATTACGCACGAAAAGGTGGATTATTGAAAGAAGCTGATGCCAATTTGACAGGTGAGGATGTCCGTGAAGGTTTAACAGCCATTGTCTCTGTTAAACATCCAGATCCTCAATTTGAGGGGCAAACAAAAACAAAGCTAGGGAACTCAGAAGTAAGTCAAATTACTAACGCTTTATTCTCGGATGGCTTTGAACGATTTATGTTGGAAAATCCAACTGTTGCTCGCAAAGTAGTTGAAAAAGGTTTAATGGCAGCTCGTGCTCGTGTAGCAGCCAAAAAGGCCCGTGAGTTTACTCGTCGTAAAAATGCACTTGAAGTGTCAAGCTTGCCTGGTAAATTGGCGGACTGTTCTTCAACGAATCCAGCTGAATGTGAAATCTATATTGTTGAGGGTGATTCTGCTGGAGGGTCAGCTAAATCAGGTCGTGATCGTCACTTCCAAGCGATATTGCCTTTGCGTGGGAAAATTCTCAATGTTGAAAAGGCACGCTTAGATAAGATTTTATCGAACGCAGAAATCCGTGCAATGATTACAGCATTCGGTACTGGTATTGGAGAAGAATTCAATTTAGAAAAGGCCCGTTATCATAAAATCATTATTATGACAGATGCCGATGTTGATGGAGCGCATATTCGTACATTGCTTTTAACATTCTTCTTCCGTTTCCTTCGTCCACTTGTAGAGGCAGGCTATATTTACATTGCACAGCCACCACTTTATCAAGTGAAACAAGGTAAGCATGTTGAATATTGCTATGATGATGAAACATTAAAAGAAATTTTAGAACGACTACCAAAAATGCCAAAACCTAATGTACAACGCTATAAAGGTCTTGGTGAAATGAATGCTGAACAACTTTGGGATACTACAATGGATCCAGAGCACCGTACATTATTACAAGTAGAATTAGATGATGCAATTAAGGCTAACCAAGCATTTGAGCGTTTAATGGGCGATGAAGTTGAACCTCGTCGTCAATTTATTGAGGAAAATGCCGTTTACGCTAATTTAGATATCTAATTTTTCTTGAGAGGAGGTCTACACTTTGTCAGAACAAGAACGCTCCGGTGTTAAAGGAATTAATATTACAGAAGAAATTGAAACATCCTTTCTTGATTATGCAATGAGTGTAATTGTTTCACGTGCATTACCTGATGTACGTGATGGATTAAAACCAGTACATCGTCGTATTTTATATGGGATGCAGGAGTTAGGAAATACAGCAGATAAACCTTACAAAAAATCAGCACGTATTGTTGGGGATGTTATGGGTAAGTACCATCCACATGGTGACTCTTCCATTTATGATGCTATGGTACGTATGGCGCAAGATTTCAGCTATCGTTATATGCTTGTTGACGGTCATGGGAACTTTGGTTCTGTTGATGGTGATGGAGCGGCAGCTATGCGTTATACAGAATCACGTATGTCTAAAATTGCGATGGAAATGCTACGTGATATCAATAAAGACACAATTGATTATACAGATAACTATGATGGCTCTGAAAAAGAACCGATTGTTTTACCAAGTCGTTATCCAAACTTATTAGTAAACGGTGCTGCAGGGATTGCGGTTGGTATGGCCACAAATATTCCTCCTCACCATTTGGGAGAAACGATTGATGCGGTTATAGCACTTTCTGAAAACCCAGCGATTACTACAGAGGAATTGATGGAAATCATCCCTGGCCCAGATTTCCCTACTGGCGGATTAATTTTAGGCCGTAGTGGGATTCGTAGAGCCTATGAATCTGGCCGTGGTTCTATTATTATTCGTGCCAAGGTGGAAATTGAGCAAAAGGCAAATGGTAAGGAAACTATCCTTGTTCATGAATTACCATACCAAGTAAATAAGGCTAAGCTGATTGAAAAAATCGCAGAGCTTGTCCGTGATAAAAAAATCGATGGTATTACGAATTTACGTGATGAGTCAGACCGTCGTGGTATGCGGGTAGTTATCGAGGTACGAAAAGATGCAAATGCAAATGTAGTGTTAAATAATCTATACAAACAAACAGCTATGCAATCAAGCTTTGGTATCAATATGCTGTCATTAGTAAATGGTCAGCCAAAGGTATTAGGCTTAAAAGAAATGCTATACCATTATTTAGAGCACCAAAAAGTTATTATTCGTCGTCGTACTGAATTCGATCTTCGAAAAGCAGAAGACCGTGCACATATTTTAGAAGGCTTACGAATTGCATTAGATCATATTGATGAAATAATTGCGATTATTCGTGGTTCACGTAGTGGTGAAGAAGCGAAGCCTCAATTAATGGAGCGTTTTAATCTATCAGAACGACAAGCTCAAGCAATTTTAGATATGCGTTTAGTTCGTTTAAGTGGCTTAGAGCGTGAAAAAATTGAAGCGGAATATCAAGAGCTTCAGGTTCTAATCGCTGAATTAAAGGCAATTTTAGCGGACGAAGCAAAAATTGTTGATATCATTCGTACTGAAATTTTAGAGCTGAAAGACCGCTATAGTGATACACGCCGCACTGAAATTACTTCTGGCGGTATTGAAATGATTGAAGATGAGGATCTAATTCCTGTTGAAAATTCAGTCGTTACTTTAACGCATAACGGCTATATTAAACGTTTAGCTGCGAATACATATCGTAGTCAGAAACGCGGTGGTCGTGGTGTTCAGGGTATGGGTACAAACGAAGATGACTTTGTAGAGCATCTTATGAATACCTCTACACATGATACAATTCTATTCTTTACTTCCAAAGGTAAAGTATTTAGAGCGAAAGGTTACGAAATTCCAGAGTATGGTCGTACAGCTAAAGGGCTACCGATTGTTAACTTGCTCAATATCGATAAAGGTGAGAAAGTAACAGCGATGATTCGTGTTGGATCATTTGATGAAGATGCGTACTTTATCTTTACAACTAAAACGGGTATTACGAAACGTACACCTGTATCACAATTTGCCAACATTCGTACGAATGGTTTAATAGCTATCAGTTTACGAGAAGATGATGATCTTATTTCTGTTCGTTTAACAGATGGGGATAAGCAAATTATCATTGGTACACGTGATGGTATGCTTGTTCGTTTCCAAGAAGATGATATTCGTTCTATGGGACGTACAGCTGGTGGTGTACGAGGTATTAAACTTCGTGATGGTGACGAAGTAGTGGGTATGGAGATTGTTGAACCAGGACAAGAAATTTTAGTAGTTACTGAAAAAGGTTATGGTAAACGTACTTCTGAAGATGATTATCGTTTACAAAGCCGTGGTGGCGTTGGATTAAAAACAATGCAAATTACTGATAAAAATGGTCCGATGGTGGCTGTGAAAACAGTTGATGGTTCAGAGGATCTTATGCTTATTACTATTAACGGTATGCTTATTCGTATGGATGTTAATGATATTTCATTAATTGGGCGTAGCACACAGGGTGTTCGTTTAATTCGCTTAGGTGATGAAGAATTGGTTGCAACTGTGGCTAAGGTTGAAAAAGCAGAAGAATCGCCTGAAGACGAAGAGGACATAGAGGAATAATTTAAACCGATGACGACAACGTTCATGTCGTTCATCGGTTTTTTATTATAAATAATGAAAAATAAGTAATTATTTTGAATTACATGATAAAATAAAAGTACCCTTATTTGAAGCAAGTTAAAGTGGAGAGGTGTTCATTTCATGGAAACAATACATGTTCCAATTTCAGAGTTAGGTGTTGGTAGAGTAATTTCTGAAGATATTTTTGCTAATACACAGTATCCTATCATCTTTAAAGATACAATGATTTCCCATGTACATTTACAAGTTTTTCAGGCATTTAATATTTTTAACGTCCCTGTTTATAAAAATCAAAACGATATTCGGTCGGAAAAGAAAGAAATTGATGTAGAAGTAGTAGTAGAGGATATTCCGACTTTTAGGAAGTCTTATAATCATTCTATTGAACAATTTAAAAAGGAATTTAAAAATTGGGAAGCGGGTGCTAAAGTAGATATAGCCAAAGCAAGAACCATTATATTGCCTTTGGTAGAAATGGTCTTGGAAGATCGCACAATTATTTTTGATTTAAATGAGTTTTCTAACCCTAAGGACTATTTATATCACCATAGTGTAGCAACAGCTTTGATTTCCTCTGTAGTTGCTCAAAAGTTAGGCTATGATAGAGGGACAACAATTCAAATTGCGATAGGTGGCCTATTAGCTGATTGTGGAATGGCTAAAGTACACCCTCGTATTCGAGATAAAAAGACACCTCTTACTGAGCAGGAGTTTGATGAAATTTATAAACATCCAATTTATAGCTATAACATGGTGAAGGATTTAACCATTTTAAAAGAAACTATGAAAGAGGCAATATTTCAACACCATGAACGTTTAAATGGAAGCGGGTATCCGAAAGGCGAAAAAATCGCTAATATTTCTATCTTTGCGCAAATCATTGCCGTGGCAGATGTATTCCATGCCATGACTTGTGAACGTGTATATAGGTCAAAGCAATCATCGTTTAAAGTAATAGAAATGATTAATGAATCTGAGTTCGGTAAGTTTGATATTAAAGTGGTACGTGCATTAATCGATATTGTTGCGGATCTCCCTATAGGTACGATTGTTGAACTTTCTAACCTAGAGCGTGGAGAAGTCATGTTTGTAAATAAGTTTGCACCCACACGTCCTCTCATTAAATTAGTTCATACAGGCGAAATTTTTGATTTAGGAAAAAACCGCAGTTTTTATATTTCTCGAATCATTACTAATTTGTAGAAAGGCAAGCCATAATTATGGCTGCCTTTTTTTCATTTATAGTGAGGATTATAAAGTGGAGAGGTATACGGTTATATAAGTATAGTACCTTCAGTTTCCCACCTTCTCTTCTGCAGGCAATATACTATTTTTACTTAGTATCAAGTGTTTGAATCGTTAAAATATAATCTATTGAAATATTTTTTGATAATATGTTGACATAGTTGTCGAATCTTGATATTATTAGTGAGTCGCCAAGAGGTGACGCTGAAATAAACAACATGAACCTTGAAAACTGAACAAGCAAAACGTAATCAATAAAGTTTTTAGTAGCTAGCTTAGCTAGTGAA
>NZ_JSZM01000042.1:0-18790 GCF_000801965.1 Lysinibacillus sp. A1 | reverse complement strand
GGTGCAGTTCACATTGAGTACCTGGTTTTATTTCTGATGTACGTAATAAAATTGTTAGTCCCATACCCCACACGAAAATTACTCCATAATAAAGTCTTTGTAATAAACCTGCTGGCAAAGGGAGGAAAAATAAAAGACCAATAAGGATAAGTAAAGCTATCAGTACCATTAAGTTTGAATAAGTCCAATGTTTACCTTTAACCAATGTTTTTGCATAGATCCCCATTCCTATTAAAACAGTTATCATACCTATTTGAGCTAAAATCGAATGCCCAAATAAATGAACATCTGCTGGTATAACACCAGATACACTATTTCCTAGTGCAAAAATAAGAATACATACTGTTGCTAATTTATTGATTAAATTCTTTTCTAAGTATTGGGATAGATACAATATGCCAACTGAAAATGATAAACCATTTATAATAAACAATACATTCATCCAAAAATGATACGGCGAACAAATTTCATGTGGCGCGATTGCGTAAGTATACCTCCCACATGTAGTTACTCCTAAATCACTCATAGCTTGTTGCATCATGTTATAAGGTACAAGTGAAGTCATAATAAAAATCGGCTCTATCACAAAATATAAAATGGTAACAATCCAACTCACTATTCCTATTTTTTTAGATACATATATAACATTCATCCCCCTTTTTATAATTATATAGTTATTTCCATCATTAATTACCAATAAAAAGCCATTAAAACAATACGTTCTTTCTTCTTACCATATAAAAAAGCCTTCATCCTAAGATGAAAGCTTCTATTTAAGCAAACTACGTTTTATATTTAGATTGATCGAGAATATTAGATTGTAATCTAATATTCTGTGGTTTCATGACCAAAACGGGCTATTTGCCTCTCTTTTCGTACATTTAACATTTGAGGTATGAAAATCCCCAATAAAATACATACAATTCCTAGCCATTGCAGAGGAGACACGACCTCATGAACAAGTGTAATTGAAGCGATAACGGCTGTTGGTAGCTCGACAGCTCCTAAGATTGTTCCTAAACCCGTCCCTACTTTTGGGATACCAATAGAAAAACAAATAACTGGTATAACGACACCAAAGAAACCTAGGATTAGTGCATATTTCCATAATCCAGCCTGCAATGTACCATCTATCAAGTATGTTGGTGGGAACATTATGCAAACAAAAAGTGTTGCACTCGTTGTCATAAGAAAGCTTTTTGAATAGATCGGTACTTCGGTAGAAACACGTCCACTAGCAAATATATATAAAGAAAAAGTTATAGCTGCTAGTAGTCCAAAGAGTATCCCTTTCATAGATAATTGTTGTCCTAACCCTTCAAAAATACCCCCAGCGAACATCGTTCCTATAAATAAGATAATGATCGACAAAACCTTTTCGCGACTTGGGAAAGTTTTATTAGCAATCGCTTCAATGAGAACACCCATCCATGTGAATTGAAATAACAGCACAATCGCAATAGATGCTGGCAGTTCTTTTACAGAAAAACCGTAAAAAATACTCGTTAAACTCATCGTTGTCCCAACCGCTAACAGTGATACTATATTTTTTAAGGATACTTTATGACGAGAAAAAGTAAGAACGAGTATTAATAGTCCAAACCACCCGAATACATATTGTCCCCCTAAAAGTTCAGGAAAAGTATAGCCATTTGAAAATCCAACTTTCAGAATTGAAGATAGGACCCCATAGCTACAGGCACCTAATAAAACCACTAAAGAAAACTTCAACTTGTTCAAAAAATCCCTCCAAAAAATAAAAAATCTCGTCGTCTATAAATAGACGACGAGCGAATGAAACAGAGTGAAAACTCTACAAAATTCCGCCACTCACGAACTTGTGAGCGTTTGCTTATAAAATTAGGACAATTGTATAAAAAAAGCTTCGAGGTGTCAATACCATTAATTTTCTCTTACTTGCAAATCCAATACTCTCTTTTAAAAATTGTTTAAGTTACTATGATAAGCCAAAGCCATGATACATATGGTTTTGGCCTTTTTACTATTTTTAAAAATCTACTTTCCCCCACTGAAAAATTCTTTTTCATCAGCCATGATTATCGAAAAAAAGATTGTAAAATAGCAATCTGTGATTTATATTGGAGATTATGATTTTTTTTCTAAATCTCAAAATCATAACCAAATTCAATTTATATAAACGTTTTAGGAAGGAAGTGGATAAATGAAGATGTATCTTTATCCCCTACTAGTCATTATCGCAGCTAGTAGTTTTGGTATCGTTTCAACTATTATAAAACTCGCCATGCGTAGTGGGTTTTCTGTCTCTGAGGCCGTGACAAGTCAGTTTTTTATAGGCTTTTGTATAGCGGTATGTATCTTCTTAGTTACAAACAGATCCAAATTGAGCTTTAAAGGCGTTAAAATCCTTATATTCGCAGGTATTTTAACTGGATTAACAAACATTTTATATGGTCATTCTTTAAACTTTTTGCCCGCTTCGTTGGCAGTTGTACTACTGTTTCAGTTTACATGGATTGGTATGTTGATTTCTTGTATTACAAAACGACAATTTCCAAGTAGAATTGAATTAATCTCTTTAATCATATTGGTAGCTGGAACCATTCCGGCTGCTGGCATAATTGATGTTGATTTATCCCAAATCCCTATGCAAGGATGGTTATGGGGGTTAGCAGCTGCTCTTTGCTATTCCTTATTTTTATATGTGAATGGAAAAGCTACTGCCAGTATGTCCACATCTAACCGTTTAGTATTTGTTTCGTTCTTTGCCTTTATGATTACAGCGGTTTTTCAATCTCCAGAAATTATTTGGAACGGGACTTTGTTTAACGAAGGACTTTGGGTTTACGGTTTGGCATTAGGATTATTTGGTATGATTATACCCGTGTTCTTATTCACTATTGCCGTTCCGAAAGTTGGATTAGGGATGTCATCCATTTTAAGTGCTGTTGAATTACCAATCGCAGTGATGGTATCCATTATCTTATTAAGCGAAACGGTTACAACTTTGCAAATAGCAGGTATCGTAATGATTATTATTGGTATTTGCTTGCCAACCATATTAGATAAAGATAGCTTGTTAAGAAACAACCAAACAACATACAAAAAAACAAGCAAAGAAATAGCAAAAGAATCTTCAATTTGAAGATCCTTACAGGCTGTAGGCAAACTCAATGCATGTTGAGTTTGCCTACAGTCCTTTTTTTCTTTTACCGTTAATTTCCACCACGCATTAGTCCTGATTGAAATGTAGCAATTGCTGTAAGGGAATTTTTTCAAAAATATCATCATTTGTCTTCCCCGTATAAAATGTAAGATGGATATTACAATGAGCTAATGCAACGTGATCCGTTAATTGTTTAGCAAATTGATTGATTAACTCTATATGTTCTTTTTTTACTTGTTTTTCGGAGTATACCTTTACCGTGATTAGATTCTCTCTTATATCCTCTTCAAATACCCTTGCATTCGGAGGCAAGTTCAGATCTTTTATTTCAGAAGCACGGTTTTCATCTACTATCAACATCCTATAGATATCTTTCCCCAATCGAATATCCCATATTTCCATATCTTTAAATCTTAATTTTCGTTCAAAATAATCAATCATTTTAACCTCCACATTAAATTTCACCAATTAAATCCAATGGTTCATTCACATACTGTATACATGTCCTATTTAGGAATGGTAACAATACAACTAGATAAAATCGTAAAGAGGTGTCTTAACAACAATATGAGAAAGGTATTAATTGTTTTTATACTATCCCTTGTTCTTACTCCTTCATTTCAACATTCTTCCGCTAAATCGACCGAGGACTCTGAAGAACTAAGGCTACAGGATATGCTTATGAATATGCTTGCTCCTTATATTGAAAAAGATTTGACTCATTTTTATTATCCACAGATATCTAAGGAGTTTTCACCTCATGTCACCCCATGGAAAATTGACGTGATTGAAACAAAAAGAGTAAATGGTTTTCGTGGTTTTATATTGGAAATCATATTTGAAATTGAACCTACCGACGGCGGACATAATATTCCCATAGGAAAAGACCGTATGACCTATGAAATTTCTTACGGACCTGAAATTAAATTGATTCATCACACACACCTAAAAACATATACATTACCACCTGAATAATAAAAAATCTAACTATTTAGAAAAAATCTTCTAAGAAATTTTATTAATGATAATGATCGTATTTTTCGCTTTTTTAAGGTAAAAAAGGGCCACTGCTCATTACAAGCGTGGCTCTTCATTTAGCTCGATATATTCACTTTTCAAGATTGAAAAAAGGACAAGATCAACATATTTCCCTTTTTCAAATTCATGTTGTCTTAAAACACCCTCTTGGCAAAAATTTAATTTTTCCAGCAATCTGATGGATGCTTTATTTTCAGGTTCAACTTTCGCTTCAATTTTATTGATGTCCATCGACATAAAGGCAAAATGAATAATCTTGCCTAAAGTCTCTTGCATGATACCCTGACCCCAATAAGCAGGGTTCAAATCATAACCAATTTCTATACGGTTATGTTCTTTTTCATAATTCAAATAGCCACATGTGCCAATCACTTTTTTCGTTTTGGCTTCTTCAATTACCCATCTTAAACCGATTTGTTCCTTAAAAATTTTTTCATACCAATTGATTTCAACCATTGCGTCTTCAACTGATTTAAATAAATTTAATGGAAGATACTTAACCACATTTTCATTAGCATAAAGCTCAAAAAGATCATTACGATCATCCACTGTGCCTTTTCTTAAAATGAAACGTTCTGTTTCCAATTTAGGAAAATCTTTAAATTCAAACCCTCTTTTCATAATAACTCTCCTTTTCACCATAAAATTGCATAATTGAATAGGTACATATTCGATTTAGATAATTTATAAAATGATTGATGAACCTTACACTCTCTTTTTTATTTTAAATTCTTACATATTAAAAAGCCACATCTATTGTTGGATGTGACTTGGTAATTGATCATTTATAATAAACTTCGTGACTTAACATTGTTACCAGATACTATAAACTTTCCACTTTCTTCGTCAAAAAGTAGATTGAATCTAAATTCGTTCATTATGCTTCCTGTATAAT
Source organism: Lysinibacillus sp. A1 (assembly GCF_000801965.1). NCBI lineage: Bacteria > Bacillati > Bacillota > Bacilli > Caryophanales > Bacillaceae > Lysinibacillus > Lysinibacillus sp. A1. Next base: position 13,712 of record NZ_JSZM01000042.1, on the reverse strand, counting down.
CACTAAGTCTTAATGTAGGACTGACCCAAAACACAACTTCATCTTCATCCATTTTCCAACCTTTTTCAAAGCCTTTGTGCTTTTCTTCAAGTCGTTCTTCAATAGATTGCCCGTTATTACTCATCGTATTTTTTACTAAATCAATAAAATTAGCTTGTGCCTTCCTGATCATTTACCTCACCCCCACTCACACTAATAATAGCGCTTATGGTATTATATGGTTAGAAATGCGAAATTAAAACATGTAAGAACTGATATTCTGTAAAAAAAGCATCCATACCTATAGTAGTGAAGTCGAACGATGTTACCAAATGATACGAAATTTACGTGAAGTTTGCATGATGACCAAAATAATTGTTATCCCAACAACAGGATACCACAATAGATGAGCAGGGATGATGAATATGAATACACCAAATAGTACAGCTGTTAAAGTGCTAATTGTAATGGCTTGGACATCCGTACATTTATTTTTAATAAAATAATATAAAGTGATTGGTAGTGTTAACGTAAATAACGGAATATAAATGAAGACAATAAATAGTTTAATGAGCGATATTGAAAGTACCGCTATAATAAAACCTATTGATGTAGTAAGCGTGTGTCCTATATAGAGGTTACCTGTGAAATAGCTATATAGCAGAATAAGCATAATCGCTAAACAAGTAGAAATCCCAATAATTAAAACAAATGAATGGCCCATAAAGAAGGCTGTTATGGAGAAGCAAACTAAAGAGACCAATGGCAATAGTAATAGTAAAGGATTTTGTCCGCGTTCTATATTTATAACATTTGTAAAGCCTACAAGAAATAATAAAGTAAAAGGAATCGCCAAATACCCTAATTCGATATGGCTACTAAGATTAATATAATTCACCTTAAGACTGCCAACCATTATGATAACAAGTGCAGCAACAATTTGACTAATCAATCCCCAAGTGCTTGATAATTTAAATGCTTGAGTAAGCTTATCGGCTATTATAATGACTACGATGCCAATTAATAGAGCAATATATAACAATTTTCCCCCCTCCTGAAATACATTTTTAAAATAAACATGTAAAGCTATTCTTGCTTTAAAATATATAATCCATGCCTCTGAAATACATTTAAAAATTCGTATCTAGTTCTTCTTGAGTAACTTTATTCATGAGTGTTATTTCCTCTTCGTTCAGAGATGTATGGCTTTCAAAATACCAAATAAATAGACCTTCTAATCGATACTTTTCTACTTCATTTGGTGGCAATATGACGCCTAAATCTAGTATAGTAGCATAACTTTCGCCGATTTTAACAAGTCGTTCGTCTCCATTCCTAATGAGTCCATAGATTAGACTACCGCCATGTCCTTTTAAATCGTCCAATTTTTCATAGCCTCTCTCCATGTCCATTTGGCTCCAAGTAAGCATTTGGGCACTCCATCCAAAGAGCCCTTTTTCAACATAAGCAGCCCCTAGATGATTCGGATTTTTTATAAAAAAGAAGAGTGCCTTATCCTTTAGCTGATAGCTGGGTATTAACACTATGTCCCTATCCTTTGACCATAACGCTTCTTGAGGTTCTGAGTAGGATTCTGATTTTGCTATCATCCCCCAAACAAAAGCAATAAGGACAAATGAGATTACTAGTAGCCATTTTTTTATGAAGAACTCCCTCATCCTGTTATTTTCCCCGTCGTTTAGAACGCATACCATTTAATAAAGTGATTTGGTCCGAATGGAGAAATTGCTCATACCCTTCACTATTAACATCATATAGTGCCAGTTTCCCTTCATTGTCATAGTGTATTCCCCACCCGTATGTCTTTACTAAAGGTGAGGCTCTAAAACAAGCTTTAGACTTTTGGAAAAACTTTTTTCTGATTTCATCTAATGAATCTGAGTCAATTTCATTTTTAATCAAATACGTTTGAAATTGCACATCTTCCTCAGTGTATTTGTATGGGTTATGTTTAATTAAATCAAATTCAATTGAAGCTATAGTAGGCTTGTTGTTTCTCGGGAGAGGAGTAACAGCCGAAGTGACTTCCGAATCCTCTGAAATTTTAATAAAGGTATTTTTATAACTCATTGAACAAACCCTCCTTTATATTACCATAATTGTAAATAGTATAAAAATAGAATTTCAAGTCTAATAATTTAATAAAGCTTTGAAACACTCTTACAGAATTCTTCTAACTCTCTCCGTGTATATAATGATGTGATAGGATATTCGCTTGTGGTTTCTTTCGAATAGGTTAAATGAACGACTGCGTATTTATTCATTGTTTCAATCCAAAAAATCACATCATCATTATCTTCTCTTCTAGCCACCGCTATTGCCTCTTTCCCATAAAGAATATGTTGTTGTGAAAGTTCTTTCTTCAACTCATCATTTAACGATTCTGACATACATTTTGAAATCAGCCACCACGGATCGTTCATAAAATGATTGACACTTTCTCGCGTCATAGTCCATCACCTCCGCTTATTAAATTGCATCTAGCTATCATTAAAAAGAAGCAGCTGCTTGGCTACTTCATCATTGTTTTTCAATTTACTGTTTCTGCTACTGAAAATCGTCGTACTGCCGTACATGGCCGTCCCATACATAAAAGTAGGTCGTTATGTACTTGTGGCATGTATTATTTTATTAATTGTCTCATAATAATTTCTTCGCCAATCCGACCTGTTAATCGCTCATTCGTATCTTCAAATCCTACCTTTAAATATAACTTTTGTGCTGGTATATTATCTTTATCTACAACTAAGACAAGCTCATCACAATGAGGGAATTCTGATTGAACAAACTCAACTAGTAATGACATTCCCTGTTTTGCGTAACCTTTACCTTGTTCAGCATGATTAATTGATAGTGCCGATATTAGCAAAGCGTTCGAATTAGTAGAGTATTTCTTTACCCGTTCATTTGAATTCAATAGAAAAAAACCAACAGGTGTATGATCACTTAAAATGACAATACGATACTGTCCTTCGTTGATTTCCTCAAAATTGCTTGGAAGCGCAGAGAATTGTTTTTGTTCCTCTGTAAGGACAAAAGAGTTTAACTCTTCCTTATATTCACTTGAGAAATGCTGTAGTTCAACCCTGTTCAATTTTTCCATATGACAATTCCCCCAATCACTTTTTCTATACTTTACCATTTAATGTGGTTTTGGTCATTCATTTATTTGAAATTTCTAAATAAATGATACCGATGCCCTCCATTGATGAACTGTTTGGGATCCTACTCATTGACTTTCAGTACCCACGAAACACGTATGCTTCCTCAGTGGAACAACAAATAGGTATTTGTCATATGCTATAGAATGTTCTCCTACCGAAGACACTGAAGTCCGCCACAAATGGATTTATGTACGCTGGCTATCGGAAAACCTAAGCTTCCCTCCCTACTTCGCAATATCATTGGAATGAACACCTCAATCCAGTAATGGGATAGAAATTTAGATTTGCACACACTTTCCCTTAATATGAAAGACTTTTTATTTTATTTATTTTTCTATAAGATAGGTGCTAACTACTTTCGAAGGGTGTGCTTATATGTCACATAATTTCCAACTTACATCACCAAAAATACCTACTGATTTAGAAAAAGCCAATTTTCAAGATATTTTTTACGAGGAAGAACCTTTTTTATCAAATTGCATGATCGCAGATACAGTCATTGATAAGGAGGCTGTTGAGAGGTTAATCGTATCTAAAGTTATTTTTAAAAATGTCACATTCATCAATTCTTCCTTTCAAAAAATGGATGTAACGGATGTCATTTTCGAAAACTGTGATTTATCTAATTTAAACTTAAAGGAAAGCCTTATACATAGAGTGGTTTTTAAAAACTGTAAATTATTAGGTGTGAATTTTTCCGAGGCTAATCTTGGAAACGTTTCTTTTGAAAATTGTATGGCAACCTTAAGCAATTTTCCTGAGGCTCGTTTAAAACAAGTAGTATTCGATAACACCAACCTACAAGGAGCGAATTATTTTGATTGCTTACTCAATAAAGTGGCATTCCATGAATGTGATATTAATGAGGTGGATTTTACTGAAACTTCTTTAAAGGGGATAGATATTAGTACGTGTACCTTTCAAAGACTTCAAGTATCCCTCGAAAGTTTGAATGGGTGTGAAGTATCTTCTGACCAAGCTATCGGGTTTGCTTCACTACTCGGGTTAACGGTTAAATGATACGACCAAGCAATGATTTATAAACTACTCAAAACAGCCTAGCATTTAAAAATAATCATTTTACGTTACAAGTAGCCATTGATATTTATTTCCTTTTGGCTACTTTTTGTTTTATGAAAAAAGTATTTCTATTATAAAGCCTTTTATTATAAGGTAATCCGACTATTAGGAGGTGTCATAATGACCCTAAAGATGATTAAAACACTTTTATCTATTATTATGGTGTTCATGTATTATTTGGGCTTTTGGACAGAAACCTTCACGATAAAAATAGTTATCTTCTTTCTTATGCTCGTCTTTATTTTCGAAGTAGGAATGGAATCGGGGAAGAAACAAAATAACAGCATGTAATCAGAAAGTATATGGTATTTTCCTTCCCCTCCCCACCTTATTCAACAAGTTCACAGCAAGAACCTGTTGCTTTTGCATGAGCTATATTTTCATTATTGTTCTTTTAGCTTTCTTTATAATTTTTGAAGTTTCTTTTGTATCAGATTCTTTACTCCATTTTTCACAAAGCTTCATGACGAAATCAGGTTGAGTTTTACTGGCATCATTTAACCAATTCCCTACAGAATCTTGTACATACTTTGATGGATCTGATTTCAGTTGGTTTAAAATAGGAAGGGCTTTACTAGGGTTCTGTTTTAAATCTTCGATATGCTTGGCCCAAACACCACGAGGACGAATAACTTCCATGGAAAATCTCCGTATATTTTCATCCTCTTCTTTTGCCCATTCGGTTAACAATTCAATACTTTCATCAAGATGTTGCGCTATATCCTCTCTAATAGACATCCAAGAAATTTCTCGAACTCCAAAATGATGATCCCCAGCAAATGGATAAATATAAGCTAATTTTTCTTTCAAAGAGGAGCTTCCATTTTTATTCATAAACGCTGCCCAACAGCGAACACTATCAGAAGGATGCGTCGCAAATTGTTTAATCATTTCTTCTTTTGTTTGGTCATTTTCTTGCTCTATAGCTGTATTCAATAGTTCACCAGTTAAACGAATAGCTTTCATTCCCGATTCAGCATTCTGATTTAACATTTCTTCTACTATATTTTCTAATTGATGAGATAACCCTACTTTTGGTAAAACATGTTTCACTAACGTAATATGATTAATCCCCAACCATTCAGTTAAATTAACACTCTCTATTTCTCCTTCATTCAATAACGTTAGCACCTCCTCAGGGATTTCACTAACTTTTCTAGCACCTTTTCTGTTTACTATGTCTATATGAATTGGCATGAAGACATCCTCCTACTATAATCAATTTTCCAAAGTAAGTTTATTATACTAATAATTTCTAATAAATTTAAACAAACTCATTCATTCCCTCGAAAGAAATGACTTACATATGGACAAATAGAGAAAAGCTTTTGACAAAGTAAAAAAAGATTAGGACTCAAATTCATTGAGTTCCTAATCCTTTTTATAGTTTTTCCTCATTGGGTTCCACATGAACATGAACTTCATATACGCCCTGCTCATGAATCATTTTATCTTCAACATGACAAGCTACATCATGAGCCTCTGTAATATCTAAATTTGCATTGACTAGAATGACAACATCGATGACTTCATTGTTGCCATAATTTCTGCCTCTAATTTCTTTAATACCAATGACACCATCTAACTTCAAAATAATATTTTTATAGTTTTGAAGAATTTGTTCATCAAATCCGTCAGAAAGTTCATGAGAGGCTTCTTTGAAAATATCCCAAGCGGTTTTACAAATTAAAAAACCTACAATAATAGCTGTTACTGTATCTAACCATGGCATATGTAATTGTGATCCAAATATCCCTACTGCTGTTCCAATACTTACCCAGGCATCTGATAAGTTATCTTTGGCAGCGGCCATAACGGCTTTACTATTTATCTTGTCAGCCAATTTTTTATTATAACGATATACAAAATACATGACTAATGCTGATCCAAGGCCTACATACGCTGCGAAAATGTCGGGTGATTCTTTTCCACCTTGAAAAATGGAAGTACACGCACCAAATAATACTTGAATACCTACTGCCATCATAATAAACGAGGCTACCATAGAGGCAATGGTTTCACTTTTCCAATGGCCATATCGATGATCATGATCGGCAGGTTTTTGTGAAAGCTTCAGACCTATAAGTACTGCAATTGAGGCAATAATATCAGTCGTATTATTTAGCCCATCCGCCTTTAAAGCTTCTGACCCACTCATGTAGCCAATACCAACTTTTACTACGGACAAAATTATATAAGCAATAATACTTATCATGGCACCACGTTCACCTAATTTAAGATTATTGTATTTTTCTTCTTCCAATTCATTACCTCCCATTTACTACTTTTTTATAATAACAGCCCCACCCCGAGTGGGTCTACAACAACCTTTTTGCCTAAGTCTACATAAGTGGAAGGGATGTAAAAGAGTTGTTTGCAGGAAAAATTCATTTCCTAAAGAAGCAGTCTTCGGCCACTCCAACATTTATTTCAGTATATTATTTTTACCCTTAACTTTCTTCTTATGGATCTCCGCTTATAGCTAGAAGATGTTGTGGTTTTTCATGCTCGAATTTACATATACTGCATCATGAGGTGATGAGATGGACAATGGAAAATTAATCTGCAAGGCTTGTGGGAAAGATTCTTTTGCAACTGGTCAACTTGGTCATGGGAAATTATCCACTGATAGTAATGTCAGACCTATAGGCTCTTTTATAGCTTCGGGCTCCCCTCTTATTTTGTCATTTTGTAAACATTGTGGCGAAGTGGCATCATTTAAGGTAGCCAAGCCTGAAAAGTTTTGATGTGAGGAGCTTGTAGAATGGATTTGGGGTATCACTCAATTCTTTGACTATACCATCACTAAAATAAACGATTCCCCAAGATCCCTATTTATTTTTTGTTCATCTACCAATTTAGGCATTCACAAAGTAAATAGGGAGCAAAACTGATAAAAGCCATCGAGAATTATTTCTTCTCGATAGCTTTTATTTCAGGAGACAGAGTTGTCTGTCCTTCTTTATGTCGTATTCGTTCTCTTAAAGCCAAGACAGGGCATTTTACATAAACTTTCAAGTAACCACTAAGATGAATTTCTTTTTTGGTTATTTTTTTCATTAAAAGGGTACATCAAATCTTTTCTATTGATTTTTTCTTTCAACTATCGCTTACCCCATCTAGCAAATGATTCCCTGCTCAAGCTCTTTTCCCTATGCTCCGCTACTCTAGATGTGATCAATATCTTTTCAATATCTTTCAATCCATTTTCCATACCCAATCAATTTGTCTCCGTTTGTCACAATAAAATTTCTTTTTTATAGCTCTATAGGTCTGGATAAATACCTTTAAACTTCCTATAACGATACATACTATACATATAGAGAGAAAGGAGGGATACTTTATGAGTTATTACGGAGGCAATAACGGCGGCGGTTACGGTTCAACATTCGTTCTAGTTGTTGTTCTATTTATTCTATTAATTATTGTCGGCGCTTCAGTTTTATATTAATCTCCCATTACTCATTTGTCCTATCTAGGAACAAATCATAATGATAGATAGCCCTATTAGAGCCATTTATCCATCCCAAATCATCAGACTAAACATCTATTCCCCCTTCCCCCAACCATAACAATATTTTCACATTTTCATATAACCCTCTATTCATGAACAATTAGAGAATGGGTGAAGGAGATGAGGGTAATGGTTATGGCTCTATATCAGCATTTAGTTTAATTATTATCGATTCAAGCTTCATGTTGAAATAGTAAAACCATCCAACACTTCTCTGATGATATTGTTCGCCTCTAATGTTCATAACTACTAATACCATTTATCGTTAAAGGGTCACATTCCTCTTTGTGGCCCTTTTTAATTCAAACCTGTACAGTTCATTAGCTTCTAACCCTAATATCAAGCATTTACATCTGTTATGGCCGGGACATTAATTTCCTTGACACATGAAGCGGGTGATAAATTAACCACACATTGCACAATAGCTACAATATCTTGGACAGGGATACGTGTACCTTCATATAATTGGATGGCCTTATCAGCGCCTGCCTCATAAGGGACTTCTGCTGCTAGCTCCCCAGGATTAATGCAAGTGACAGAAATTCTGTCTTCTCTTAAATGTTCACGTAAAGCATTTGTAATGCCTCGTAAACCGAATTTAGATGTGACAAATGAAACCTGTGCATTGTTTGTATGGTCTAACCCTGCAGTTGAACCAATTAAAATAACCTTTCCATTTTTCGCTTGTCTTAAATTCGGTAAAAGTGCCTGAATATATGTAATAGTGGACGTTAGATTGATATTGATTAAATTTGAAATATCCTCGACTTCATCTCTATCAAATGAATAATCATCCTCGAAGCCACGCTTTTCCCAAACCCCAACATTATAAATTAATACATCTATAGCGATATCTTTTAATTGTTCTTTTAATGACGGTATATGTTGTTGGCTAGACAAATCAATAGAAAGCCATTGACGATTTACGCCATCATTGATATCTAAGCTTTTAGGTCGTGTACGTGAAACTACCCATACAGTATCCCCCTTCACGGGTAAGCCTTTTACAAAAGCGTCGCCTAACCCCTGACTTGCTCCAAATACAATAATATTTTTACTCATTTTTACCACCCTTTCCATATCAGCATTAATTAGTAGATTATAGTAACTTTTACATTAAGTCCATTATGAGCTAGACCTAGGTCATCATCATTAAAAACAATATGTATGAAATATGAACAAGCACATAGTCTAGGAGCCGCTATTTATAATGGCTTGGCAAATAAAGCTTAAAAATGTAAAAAACCAGGTACTCCGCAGAGCGCCTGGCTTCCTTGTATTAGATTGAGATTTAAACATAGTTATTGGGGTAATTCAGAGGATTTTTCAAACTCAAGTATATACCCATCTATTTTTGCTTTTTCTAATACTTCTATATATTCTTCTTTTCTTTCATCTAGTCTAGAATCTTGTGTGTTTTGATAACCCGGATATAGATTGTAATCTACTGGTTTACCCATAAGTCCACCTCTTATTCTCTATTTTTTTACTCATTATAGAATATATTGATATTTTCTGACAATTGTTTTCGCTATTTTTGATTACAAAGACTGACATGACATCCTAACTGTCGCCTTATAAAAAACTAGTATCTATACTTTATTACCTATACATAGTATGTTCTAAAAGACTCACAACCCATAGGTATGGCCTACTTGCTTGTCTTAAGGAAATGGGGTAATTAACCAGCCAACAAAGAATAGAACCGTCATAAACAAAATAAGATAGCCACCAATAAAGATTCCCCACTTGCCTAGAGAACGACTGGGTCTCGAAAGGATCGCAATGAACCCAAAAACGATTGTCAAGGTAATGAAATTCTTACTAGTAAATGGAGCACCATAGCCAATGATAATCCAACTATTAACCATGATAAGCGTCCATAGGCCAATGCTAATGCTAGCCCAGCCAAAAACATTGAAAATAGTCTGCTTTAACGTACCCAATTCCATAATTTAACCTCCCCTAGTTTCATATGCTTAATCATGGTTAAACTTTGTAGCTGTTCAACCTCAGCTTTGGGTCCTGTAACGACAACCCCATATGTTTTCATATCATGCTGTTTTAAATAATGGATTCTCTCTTTTAGGTCCAGATTTTTATGAGCGGAAACAGCAGTAGCCGTCTCCTCATAATCAACTAGAAAATTTAAGATGGATAAAAACGTTTGTTCATGAGAAGTAGCACCTTTAAATGGGGACCAATTTGTTTGATCTGGTTGTACAGGATAGCCAATAGGCGATACAACATTCCCATTTGCACTTAGCATGGTGTCTTCTACTCCTGTATAAATCGCTGCCCAGGTGACATCTACATTTGGCATTTGCTGAATAACTTGATCTACTGTATATAAATCATTGAAAGAAAGATACGCTTCTACAACGGTTTCATTGGGTAATCCTTTTAATTTCCTTTGCTCCTCAATTGTGTTAAATTCTGCTCGATTATTAGGATGTACTAGCCATTGATTCGTTTCAGTTGGATATTTTGGATACGATTTTTCCAGTTTTGAAGTAATCTTCTTTCCCACTAAATTATTTAACATAAAGCGTGTATCATAATGCTTCACGGGATAGACCTCGTCACCGATCTGCTTGTATTGCTCAAATGATAATCCCATCGAAAAGAGCGAAAATTCCATATCAAATTCAAGTTCCTCCAATGTCGTATTCGGTTCCGTTACATAAAGTGTCTGACTTGTCACATCCATTAAGGTTGTAGACTTTGTACCAAAGGCATAGTACAAAAAAGTGAGCATATAACAAGTGGGAACGATTAAAAGGGCAATCGTCAGCGTTGTTACAATCAGCTTCCACTTAGATGACGCAATGGCTTTTTTTATCACATTTGTTGAAGGTGCATCTCCTTTCTCACTATTCTTTGCTTGCTGTAATAATTGTTGATAAGAATCCACCTTTATTCCTCCCTTGTAATGAGTACGCGCATTTTTTTGCGACCTCGCGCTAAATGACTTTTCACCGTATTCACGTTTAATTGCAAAATGTTTGCAGCTTGCTCATTTGTACAGTCATGTACATCACATAACAAAATAATTTGCTTTTCGATTGGTTTAATTTGTTCAAGTAGGTTGATTAATTTTAAATAAGCATCTTGTTCAACGATGATTTGCTCTGGTGTATTGGAATGCATTTGATCAATTTTGTCGGAAGTTACATACCGCTTCTCTTTTCGTGTACTGTCGATATATGTATAGTAAGCTACTTTAAAAAGCCAAGGTTTGATGTCTTGAATTTCTTGACCAAGAAGGGTAATATGCGCTTTTGTAAATGTGTCCTGAAGCAAATCCTCTGCTGCACTATGATTTTTCGTAAGTGAATATAAATAGCGATATATATCATTCATATAGGTGATATATATTGTTTCAAGTTCCATCTCTTCCCACCTTTCAACCTATCCTCGTATAAAGGTCACAAAAGGTTGCAAATAATTTAAAATTATTTTAAATGTTTACTTCAAAAAAGTGGTAATACAATAAAAAACGGCAAAAATCCAAACATAATAAATGGATTTTGCCGTTTTATCTATTTTAGTTATCAGTCCGTTTACTTAAAAACACCATTAATCCATGTTCCTGATAGTCCAATTCTCTGTATAGTAAAACTGTACCTCATACACTTCTTCAGCATTTATAAAAGACATAATTCATGCTGACCTATTTAAATGTGCAAGAAAATGCTACGTTATTCAAAAATATTAATTAAGATATTTACCTTGTTTTGGGAGAGCAATTTGTTCAAAATGATCTACAAGTTTTTTTAGTTCTCTTGCCAATTCTTCACCTTCCATTGGTAATCCATGACCTGTGATCGCAACAGAGGGTTTTAATGCTTCTAATTTTTCAACAGACTTTCGAGCAGCATGCCAGTTCGTTGTTAGATATCTTGGTGGACCACTAATTTCTTTTGTCTGTGTAATAACTTTATAAAGAGATTCTTGTTTGACAGTCACAAATGCATCTCCCACAATAAGGACTTTATCCTTTTCGCGATATAATGATATATGCCCTGGAGTATGCCCTGGAGTGTGAATCCATCGGAAACCTGGCATAAATGGTACACTACCATCCGAAGGAATTGCTTGAATGTCCCCCCCTAAATTAATGGCTTCATTTGGAAAAATAGGCGACATTTTTGCCACCAAACCGCTACTTACAGCAGGGTCAGCTTCTGGATAACTTTCTGTTCCAGTTAAATAGGGCATTTCCAAGACATGGGCATAGACAGGGACATTCCATCGTTTTATTAGTTCGATAATTCCTCCCACATGATCAAAATGACCATGCGTCAGAATAATCGCTTTAGGCTGAGCATTGAGACCAAAACGTTCTTCAACTACTGAAATTATCTCCTCTGCACTTTTGGGCATGCCTGCATCAATGAGCACGAATTCTTTTGTATTTGGGTCACCATAAAGCACAATATTGACAATTTGAATAGTATATTGATATAAATCAGGCACTACTTCTAGACCAACACCACTCCCAATAGAAGTTGCCGGAATAAATTTATAGTCACCCCCATAATTTAAATCTCTGTCCATATATTTTTTGCTCTTTTTTTCTTTTATTTCGAATTCTTCGGTATTCAGTTCCATTCCGATTTCCTCTTGCTCTATTTCATTCTTTTGCTTTTCTTGTGACAAATTCATTCACCTCCAATAAGTTTTAACTTATCCTTCCGGTGACATTCTATACTTTTAACTTTATTTTTCCATATAAATTTTACGTATAATTTGACAATAAACAGCCAAAATAAAATAGCGTAGTGTCTCACTACTTAAAGAGCTACAGTGATTTCGATCGCTGTGGCTTCTTTTAGTGAATGCAATAAATCTTCTTGTCGGCTGGATATTGGTATAACATAAATTAACACCTGAAATAATTTTTTAAAACTGGGTATTCCATTTTCCTTTTCACCCATACTACCTTTGGTTAAAAAAAGGTGAAAACCAGAAAAGGAAGTGAAAGTATGGGTATTCTTGGTGGAAATCCAAAAGATGAACCATTGCATTACGGTGAAGTATTTAGTGTTTGGTCAAGTTTAATTGTAGACTATGGTATGATTTCTGGCTATCAAACGTTTTATAATCACGCTGGAGATGAAGATCTAAAAAAAATCATTGAAGATATCGTTGAAACATGTAAAGAAGAAGTAAAGCAATTAGAAAAGATTTTAAAAACAAATGGGATTGCTTTACCTCCTGCTTCACCTGAAAGACCTGTAGCAAGATTGGAAGATATTCCTCCGGGCGCAAAGTTTAATGATCCAGAAATAAGCGCTGCACTTACCGCTGATGTTGCTGCTGGATTAGTTGCATGTAGCCAAGCTATGGGTACTTCTACACGAGAAGATATCGCTTTAATGTATGGTCAATTCCATACGGCAAAGGCTCAGCTTGGTGCTAAACTTTTACGCTTGAATAAAAATAAAGGCTGGCTTGTTCCACCACCATTACATGTGAATTATCCAGAAAAATAAAATTAACTCTATTTCCCCGAATCGAGGAATGTGAATGTATTATAGGCTGTAGCGTGTGACAACGTTACAGCTAGTTTTTTTATGTATAAGAAATCATAAATGACACACACTATGTTGGAGTGTATCGCACGCACTATTTAAGGCTGTGGCGCTAGTTGACCGTCGCAGCCTCCTTTGAGTGATGAGTAGTACACCATTATCATTACATAAGAGGTGTTTCGGTTGACCACATTAGGAAAATTATTGTATTTCGCTTTCCTTGTAACATTATTTTTAATCACTATGATTTGGGATTATTTCATAAATGATAATTGGGCTTTGCTCGAAAATTTATTCTTCTCCTTTTGGGTAGCGAGTTTTATATTTATAGCATTGCTACTTAGAACGAAAAAAGTTGACACGGAAAAAGCTAAAAATAGAAGCTGATTGGAATAATTGAACTGCCCCATAAAAGTT
>NZ_JSZM01000041.1:0-63265 GCF_000801965.1 Lysinibacillus sp. A1 | reverse complement strand
TGTACAGTATATGTAAAAAAAGCTGCTTCATTCGATAAAGCTGCAGCTGCTGTGCTAGCCGAGTATCATGCGAAAGGTGGTAACTAAATGAATATTGTATCCGTAGGTTTCTTTTTAGCTATTGTTGGTTTAACACTTGTTGTTACCTATATTGCAGCAAAGCGGACTTCCTCAGCAGCTGATTTTTATACAGCTGGGGGCGGGTTAAAGGGGTGGCAAAATGGCTTTGCGATTGCTGGTGATTATTTATCAGCTGCAGCCTTTCTTGGGGTGTCTGGTGCGATTGCTTTAACTGGCTTTGATGGTTTCTTTTTTTCTGTGGGCTATGTAGTAGCCAACTTAGTTCTTCTATATGTCATTGCTGAGCCTATGCGTAATTTAGGCCGCTATACACTAGCTGACATGTTAACGGCTCGTTTTAATGAAAAGCGAATTCGCGGCGTTGCGGCATCAGGTACAATTATTATTGTCATTCTTTATATGATTGCTCAGCTAGTAGGTGCTGGTGCATTAATTAAACTACTGTTCGGTATTGAATATTGGATTGCCGTGTTAATTGTCGGTGTGATGATGACTACCTATGTATTATTCGGTGGCATGACAGCAACTTCGTGGGTACAAATTATAAAAGCTAGTTTACTATTATTCGGGACAGGCTTATTAGCTACATTAGTATTAGTAAAATTTGATTTCTCACTCATGAAAATGTTTGACACCATTGCTGTCGATCATGGCGAGGAATTCCTTATACCAGGAATTAAATACACAAGCACGATTGATTCCGTATCGATGATGATGGCCTTAGTTTTAGGAACATCTGGTTTGCCACATATTTTAATGCGCTTCTTTACTGTAAAAGATGCCAAAACGGCACGCTCGTCTATATCATGGACAACTTGGATTACGGCTATCTTTTTCTCATTAACAATATTTTTAGGCTTCGGTGCGTTAAACTTTGTAGGTTTAGATCAAATTTTAGCTGAAAGTAAGGCTGGTAACACAGCTGCCCCACTCCTGGCACATTATTTAGGTGGAGATGTGTTAATGGCATTTATCGGTGCTGTAGCCTTTGCGACAATTTTAGCGGTTGTTTCTGGCTTAGTTTTAACAGGTGCCTCAGCGATTTCACACGATATATATGGAGAAATTATTAAAGGTGGAAAATTAACAGAAAAGCAACAGGTAGTAGCAGCACGGACAGGCTCTATCTCAATTGCAATTGTCTCCATTGTATTAGCGCTGTTTGCACAAAGCTTAAACGTTTCGTTCCTAGTGTCATTTGCGTTTTGTATTGGTGCATCCGCGAATTTACCTGTCATTCTTTATACGATCTATTGGAAGAAGTTCAATTCTACTGGTGCTGTAGCAGCGATGCTAACAGGGTTAATTTCTTGTTTAATCTTAGGAGCGATAGGACCAAATGTATGGAGTCCTGTTGAAGGTGCAGCTATTTTTGTTGGTAAACCACTTGTACCACTAGCTGTTCCAGCCATTATTACCATTCCATTAGGCTTTATTGCAGGCTATTTGGGCTCAGTCCTTGCATCTAGTAAAGTACCGACTGAAGAGGCTGAACGTATTTATAAAGAAATTCGTGTAAAAGCGAATACTGGTGTTTCTGTATCTGATATTTCTCATTAATTTTTATACACCATATGCATAATGAATCAAAATTCAAAATATACAAAAAAATAGGCAAAAAATTCGATTTTTGGTCGAGTTTTTCGCCTTTTTTGTTATTCTCCAACTAGCAAATTACTTATCGAACAATATTATTTGACTTCCAAAATACAGAAAAAAACCAATTTTCACTAAGGCAATAGTGTTTAAATATGGATAAAAAACCAAGGCATTTTTGTAGATTTATCGTTCTTTTTTTGTCAAGAATCCAGATTTCTCTTTGCTTCATTTATTTATCTGAATATTCTAAAACACTTGATGTTCTTGGTTTCGGAGGTTTTTTTCTCTTTCAGCACTATTTTCAGAAAAATTTTTTTTACATAATTTTTCTGAAATGTATTGCAATTTTGTGAACTCTTTCATAAAATGAGAATGTGAATTCACTAAACTAGCAAAATCAAGTCTTAAGGCAGAAAAAATATACACAAAATGGGGAATGTTAATGGCGAACAATCAAGCAAAAAAAGGTGTCGTGATTGACTATGATGCAATTGCAAACCAAGAATCGTTTAAGTCTCTTGTACGCAGAAAGAACTCTTTTCTTTGGTCTATGACTGCCATATTTTTATTGGCCTACATGTTGTTACCAATTCTGACATCGTACACAACAATTCTACACCAAAAGGCATTTGGGGAAATTACTTGGGTGTGGATTTATTCAGCAGGGCTATTCATCATGACATGGGGGTTATGTCATTTATATGTAGCTAAAGCAAACAACTTCGACAGAGAAGCAAAAGCGATTATCGCAGAATACGAGAACGGAGGTGGCCGCCGATGAATAACGGAATGAGTTTTACAGCCATATTCTTCTTCGTAGCCATTGTTGGTTTAACATTAGTTATCACATGGTGGGCATCTAAACGTACATCTTCTGCAAGTGACTTCTATACAGCTGGCGGGGGCTTAACAGGCTGGCAAAATGGACTAGCTATCGCAGGTGACTATTTATCAGCAGCCTCTTTCTTAGGGATTGCAGGAGCAGTAGCATTATTTGGATTTGACGGATTCTTCTTCTCTATTGGTTATTTAGTAGCTTACTTAGTGGTATTATACATCGTTGCTGAGCCATTACGTAACCTTGGAAAATTCACTTTAGCTGACATGATTACAGCTCGTTTCAATAACTCAAAAGTACGTGGAACAGCTGCTTTAAGCACTATTACAATTGTTTTATTCTACATGATTGCACAACTAGTTGGTGCAGGAGCACTTATTCAATTACTTTTAGGGATCGACTACTGGGTAGCTGTATTGATCGTAGGTTTCATGATGACAACTTACGTATTATTCGGTGGTATGACAGCAACTTCATGGGTTCAAATTATTAAAGCTTGTCTTTTAATGCTAGGTACAGTTATTATCTCATTCTTAGTATTAAAAGAATTTGGCTTCAGTATTGCAACAATGTTTAAAGAAATGACTACAGCAACTGACAGTGGTGCTGCTTATTTAAACCCAGGTCTAAAATATACAAATGGACTTGACACAATTTCTATGTTAATTGCATTAGTATTAGGTACTGCGGGTCTTCCACATATCTTAATGCGTTTCTTCACAGTAAAAGATGCGAAAACGGCTCGTTCATCTGTTATTTGGGCTACTTGGATTGTAGGTATTTTCTACGTTTTAACAATTTTCTTAGGTTTCGGTGCAGCAGCATTCGTTGGAAAAGAAGATATTATCGCGGCAAACGCTGCTGGTAATATGGCTGCCCCACTTCTTGCAGAAGCACTAGGTGGCGACATTCTATTCTCATTCGTATGTGCGGTAGCATTCGCAACAATTTTAGCGGTAGTAGCAGGTCTTGTACTTTCAGGTGCCTCTGCCCTATCACATGATATTTATGGGCAAATCATTAAAAAGGGTAAAATTACTGAAAAAGAGCAAGTTCTTGCAGCTCGTATCGGTTCAATTACGATCGCTATAATTTCCATTTTATTAGCACTTGGTGCACAAACATTAAACGTTGCGTTCTTAGTATCTTTAGCATTCTGTATTGCAGGTTCTGCTAACCTTCCAGTTATTATTTATACAATCTATTGGAAACGCTTTAATACAGCTGGTGCTGTTACAGCGATGTTAACAGGTTTAATCTCTGCATTAGTATTAGTAGCTATGTCACCAAACGTATGGAATCCAGTTGAAGGCAAAGCGATTTTTGTGGGTGATCCGTTAATTATGTTAACGAACCCTGCCCTAATCTCTGTACCGCTTGGTTTCCTTGGTGGTTTCATCGGCACATTACTTTCTAAAGAAACTGATGATGCAAAATATCGTGAAGTTGACGTTAAAGCAAACACAGGTATTTCTGTACAGGACGTATCTCACTAAATCTATGTCATAAACCTCGTAAGTTCTTGCTTACGAGGTTTTACTTTTTCTTTCATTTTCGTTACTATAATTGTTAAAAGGAGGGAATGAAAATGGCTCAATCTGGGGCGAAAAAGAAGCGGATGCATATAAAAAGAACTGTTGGCAAGGATGTAGAGAAAAATCGCCAAACCAATTCCTTCAGTACACATGAACGCACCACCAAAACAAAGACAGAGAAATTGAAGCATGATTTTACTAAACATAAAAAGCAGTATACGGATCATTAGTTTGTATCCTATACTGCTTTTATTATTGTAGAAAACACAAGTGTCACTTACAAAATTAGTTTAAAGTCGATAAAAGTTTGTCGTATTTTGAGTGATAATTTGAGCCGCTTCTTGTATAGACAATCCCTTAATGGCTGCAATTACCTCAATCGTGGAATGCATCATCCACGGAGACGTGGGTTTATTTGTAAATGGACCTTCAAACGGCCATGGACCATCTGTTTCAACCATCATCAATTCAATCGGGTAGATTTGAATTAACTGTTGAATTTCCTCTTCATACAATGCATCAGGCGTAATGGAGATAAAATAACCTTGCTGAATCATGCGTTTCACAACTGCTTCGTCCCCTTTAAACCAATGGAAATGTGCCTGACGAAGCTGATGCTTTTCTAGTAAATCGCACACCACGATAGCATCCTCATACACAGCATGCAATACAATCGGTTTGTCCAACTCTTTCGCCAATACGATAAATCGTTCCAATAAAGCCTCATACGGACGAACAGCCAAAGTTTGTTCTTGCCTTAAATAATAAGGTAAACCGACCTCACCGACTGCTTTCATCTCATCACTATGGGCGCGAATCCAATTAAATAAAGCTTTCTCTTCTATTTCACTCGGTAAAGGCTGTTCGGGATGGAAACCAAAAGCTGCCTTCACTTTGGGATAGACCTTCGCTAAATTCAACGTCTTTTGACAGGAGGACAGCTGCATACTCACCGCAATTAGTGCCTCTACTTCTTCCAATAAAGAAGGTATTTCCACATCCTTATACTGATCTAAATGAATATGGGCATCAATCAACATGCAAATCCCCCTTTTCTTCCTGTAAATACATGAATAACTGTTGCTTCAAGGCTGTGAATGTAGCCGAATGACGGATTTCTTCTTTGCGAGGACGCTCAAACGGCACAATGATTTCTTTTTTCACCGTTGCTGGCCGTTTCGATAAAACAAGTATACGATCTGCTAAAAAGAGTGCCTCCTCAATACTATGTGTAACAAATAAGATAGATTTTCGATGTTCCTCCCAAATGGACAGTAGCCATGCCTGCATTTCCAATCTTGTAAATTCATCGAGCGCAGAAAATGGTTCATCTAGACATAAAATAGGTTTATCACTGACAATGGCACGGATGAAGGATACACGTTGTTGCATCCCTCCAGATAGCTCGTTTGGATAAGCATGGCTAAAGGAAGCAAGTCCTACCTTTTCTAGCCACCCCTTTGCACGTTCAACATTAGGCTTTTGCTGCAATTCCTCAACAATTGTTACATTCTCTAAAATAGTACGCCAAGGCAGTAGACAGGGCTGCTGTGGCATATAGCCAATTGTTCCTCTTTTTCGTTGGATTTCCTCTCCATTTAATAAAATCGCCCCTTGATCAACCGAAGAGACCCCACCAATTAATTGAAAAAGGGTACTTTTACCACTGCCGGATGGACCTACAATGGCCACAAACTCACCATCCTTGACATCAAAGGAAATATCATCAAGAACATGTAGACTGTTAAAGGACTTAGCGATGTTTTGAATGCTGAGCATGATAACCTCTCCCCTTTACCATTAATTTTTCAAGCAAACGAATACTACTAAATAACAATAAGCTTAACAAGACAATCGCAAAAATTGCGACAAACACTCGATCTGTACGGAAGGAGGATTGTGCTAAGGTCATGTATACACCAATTCCCTTTTTCGCACCAAGCCACTCCGCAATGACTGCCCCCATTACGCTATACGTTGCAGCAATTTTCACACCCGAAAAAATTGCTGGGTAGGCATGTGACCATTCTAGTTTCCAAAACGTTTGAGCCTTCGTTGCACCAATCATTTCAAAGTAATGCTTTAACTCGGGTGCTGTTTGGCGAAAACCGTCCATTGCCGCAATGACAATAGGGAAAAAGCAAACGAGACAAATAATGATAAGCTTTGGTAATAAGCCAAAGCCAAACCAAATAATAAGGAGCGGTGCTAACACAAGAATCGGTATGTTTTGCGACATAATGAGAATCGGATAAAATAATGACCGAATAAAAGTAAAACGATGCAAAACAATTGCCACTGTTAGACCACAGCCAACCCCAATAGCAAGTCCTAGTAAAGCTAATTGCACGGTAGCCAGAGCATGTGGCAGGAACGTCTGATACGATTGAAAGCCTTCTACTACAATTATGCTTGGTGCTGGAAGGAGCCAAGGAGGAACATCAGCTATATGCACAACAAGCTCCCATATGAATAAGAGGAAGGCGATAAAAATTATCGTCCTTCCTTTTTGTAATGCCCGTTTCATGATTGATATTTCTCCGTTAATGTAGCCATTGTAATCCCGTTTGGTTGATATAAAATTTTTACTTGTGTAATGACATTAATGGCTCCTAGCTCGACCATCTTAACATTCATTTTCTCAATGATTTGAAGAAGCACTGGAAGCTCACCCTCCATCGTTGTTTCAAGTGGATGAACCTCATACTTCACACCAGATGCATCAATAACTGCAATGGCCGCATCTACATAAGGGATGACATCCTCATACTTTTCTGTCTTTGGAATGATTTGGACACTGATCAATGAATTTGCCATGTTAATTGGCCTCCTTTTTTGGTAAAAACTCATTCGTAAACGCTTGTTTAGCATCAAATTCGCCTTCTAATACTTTGTTGCTCGACATCCATTTAGCATAGTTTTCCCACACTGAAAGCTTTTGCTCTCCCCATTGTTTAGCATCGTCCTGATATTTATCAGCCAACCACTCTTGGCTTTTATGCACTAACTCCTTATCTAAGTCAGGTGCCGCTTCTAGTAAAATATCAGCCGCTTCATTTGGATGTTCGATCGCATATTCATAGCCCTTCGATGCAGCTGCAACAAAAGCTTTGACGATGTCTGGATTGTTTTGAATCATTTTTTCATTAGTTGCTAAAACAGGTGTATAGTAATCTAACTGATTACTGTAGTCTGTTAAATACAGCATATTAATCTTTTCCCCACGAAGCTCTGCCTCAATCCCTGTCCAAGCATAATAAATCCAAGCAAAGTCGATGTCTTTTTTCATCATCGTGAAGAAATCTAAATCTCCCGCATTGACAATATCTAATTTATTTATATCAGCGTTTTCTTTTTGCATTAATGATTGTAATACGGCTTGTTCGAGTGGCGCTCCCCAACCACCATATGTTTTTCCTTCAAAGTCCTTTGGAGATGTAATACCCTTTGATGCTACAGAAGCAAATCCAGATGTATTATGCTGGATGATGGCCGCTATTGAGACAAGTGGCACAGCCTGAACACGAGCCTGTGTAATGCCCTCCTGATAGCTCACGCCAAATTCTGCCTTACCAGAAGCTACGAGCTGATCGGCTCCTGCCTCTCCTGGCATAATAATCTCAACATCTAAGCCCTGATCTTCAAAATAACCGAGCTTTTTCGCAACATACAATCCTGTATGATTCGTATTTGGTGTCCAATCGAGAACCACTGACACCTTTTTCTTTGTATCAGCAGCTTGCTTGTCCTCCTTGTCGCTACAGCCCACTAACATCAATAGTGCCGCTAATAGAATAAATAACCATTTTTTCATGCTAAGTCCTCCCAGTTTGTAATATGAAAGTGTTCATGAATGAATGTTGTCACCAGAAGAAAGCGTAATATACGGTTGGTAAGATATTGCTTGGAAAACAAAAAAACGCCTAGGATTCCTCCCAGACGTATTGCAATCAATCTCCAAAACTTTTGCTTTTTTGAATAGATGTTCCCTACGCTGGTACGAGCCAAATCAGGTTCAAAGGGTCAGTGTCTATCGGACACAATCTCAGCTAGCCATAACTAGCCCCCCTACATTCTTTCGCTATGAACTTTTCGATGATTATTATACCCATAGTTGATCTAAAATGACAAGATGCTATTTTTAGATAGTTGTTCCACTCCAACCAAATAGCCCAGCTCTACTAGATAGAAACTGGGCATGGTTTTAGCTTGGTTTTTGTTCTTTTTTGGCCGTTAAGACATGGGAAATGGCTCCATCTGTTGCAATATCCACTTTAAATGAACCATTAGAATGGCGATCAGCACGCGTCAATGCATGAACATCAATAAATTCTTGGACGCCTTTTTCAGTTTCAATCACAACCTGTTCATCGTCTGTCGCTTGAATAACAGCGACAATTCGGTGAGGATTTGCTTTTAATTCTGTTAGGACTTTAAGGCCGCGTTTGGCACGACCTGCTACTTCTACCTCTGCGACATTCATTTTCTTGACAGCCCCTCGTTGTGTCACAATAACGACATATTGTGTTTCATCTGGCTGTAGAACATTGACCCCAACTAAAGCTTCTCCATCTTTTAACGTAATCCCTTTAACGCCACCTGTTTTCACACCAGTAACCGGTAATTCCTCGATAGGGAATCGAATAGCATACGCCGTATCAGTTGTTAAGAGCAATTCCACATCATCCGTCATAAATGATGCATAAATCATTGCATCGCCCGCTTTAACATTCATTGTTTTAATCGGCTTCGAGTAACGCGTCACTGCATAATCTGCGAGCGGTGAACGTTTAATTTGTCCATCTTTCGTAGCAGTTAAAATATACGTATTTGGTTGTTCAAATGTTTCAAAGCCATAGACGGCAATAATTGATTCATCTTCACTTGTTGGCACAATACTAGAAATATGCTGACCAAGGTCCTTCCAACGAATATCAGGCAATTCGTGAACTGGCTGATAAATATAATTCCCTCTATTTGTAAATAACAATAGATGATGCTGCGTATTTAAGTTTGCTTCATACAATAAATAATCGGAATCCTTCATCGCAAAATCTTGACCATTGGAAGCGGCATGGGATCGTGTAGAAGTACGTTTAATATAGCCATCTTTCGTGACAGTCACCACAACCTCTTCACTTGGAACAAGGACATCTAATGTAATTTTAATTTCTTCTATTTCTTGTTCAATTCTCGAGCGACGCGGCTCTGTGAAGCGTTTTTTAATATCTAGTAATTCTTGTTTAATGACACGTACAAGCTTGGCCTCGCTTTGTAAAATTCCTTCTAGCTTGGCAATCAATTTATTTAAATCATCCTGTTCTTGGCGGAGCTCTGTAATATCGGTATTCGTTAAACGATATAATTGCAGGCTCACAATCGCCTCTGCTTGTACCTCGGTAAAATCGAACTTTGCCTGTAAATTAAGCTTGGCATCCTTCTTATCATTAGAAGAACGAATTGTCGCAATGACTTCATCTAAAATAGACAATGCTTTAATTAATCCATCTACAATATGGGAACGATCCTTAGCCTTTTGTAAATCATATATAGAACGATTTGTGACCACTTCTTTTTGGTGAGTAATATAGGCATCCAATAATAATGGCAATGTCATCATCGTTGGGCGACGATTATGAATCGCAATCATATTAAAATTGTAAGCTACTTGTAAATCTGTTGTTTTAAATAAGTACTGTAAAATCCCTTGTCCAGGAACATCCTTTTTCAGCTCGATTACGACACGTAACCCTGTACGGTCAGATTCATCACGAATTTCAGCAATCCCTTCAAGGCGTTTATCTACACGCTGCTCATCAATTTTTTTTACAAGATTCGCTTTATTCACATCGTATGGTAATTCGGTAACAACGATTTGCTCTTTGCCACCCTTAATAGGTTCCACCACAGCCTGCGCACGAACTATAATTTTACCGCGCCCTGTTTCATATGCCTTTTTAATGCCGTCCACACCTTGAATAATACCGCCTGTTGGGAAATCTGGACCTTTGAGTACTGTCATTAATTCATCCACTGTTGCAGTAGGCTTGTCTAAGCGCATCAATACAGCATCCAGCACTTCATCTAGTGCATGAGGTGGAATATCTGTTGCATAACCCGCAGATATCCCTGTAGAGCCGTTGACTAGTAAATTAGGGAAACGTGCTGGTAAAACAGTTGGCTCCATATCCTGATCATCGAAGTTTGGTACGAATTCAACCGTTTTCTTCCCGATATCTCGTAACATTTCACCCGCAATCGCAGATAATCTTGCCTCAGTATAACGCATGGCAGCTGGCGGATCTCCATCAACTGAACCATTATTCCCATGCATTTCAATGAGCATATGACGAGCTTTCCAATCCTGACTCATACGTACCATCGCCTCATAGACAGAGCTATCTCCGTGTGGATGGTAATTACCGATTACATTACCGACTGTTTTAGCTGATTTACGGAAAGGTTTTTCGTGTGTATTGCCTTCTGTAAACATCGCATATAAAATACGACGCTGTACAGGTTTAAGACCGTCACGTGCATCTGGCAACGCGCGGTCTTGAATAATATATTTACTATAGCGACCAAAACGGTCACCCATTACTTCTTCTAAAGGTAAATCTTGAAACTTTTCTGTGCTACTCATGCTTGGCCCTCCTCTTGTTGGATGAATTCATTTTCTAAAATGTTAGCATCATCCTCCATACCGAAGTCTACATTGGCTTCGATCCATTTACGACGCGGCTCTACCTTATCGCCCATTAATGTCGTGACACGTCTCTCTGCACGTGCACCATCCTCGATTGTGACACGAATTAATGTACGTGTGTCAGGGTTCATTGTTGTATCCCATAGCTGGTCTGCATTCATCTCACCAAGACCTTTATAGCGCTGTAATATGTAACCCTTTCCAACTTGTTTGATGGCCTTTTGTAAATCGTTTTCTGTCCAAGCATATTCAATTACTTCTTTTTTGCCAGTCCCTTTAGAAACTTTATATAGTGGCGGTAATGCAATAAAGACTTTACCAGCCTCTATGAGCGGACGCATATAACGGTAGAAGAACGTTAATAGCAATACTTGAATATGAGCGCCATCCGTATCAGCATCAGTCATTATGACTACTTTATTGTAGGCTGAATCCTCTACTGCAAAATCTGTTCCAACACCTGCACCAATCGCATGAATAATCGTTGAAATCTCTTCGTTTTTCATAATATCCTGGAGTTTTGCTTTTTCCGTGTTAATCACTTTCCCGCGCAGTGGTAATATCGCCTGGAATGTACGATCGCGACCTTGTTTTGCAGATCCACCCGCTGAATCACCTTCGACTAAATATAATTCATTTTTCGCCGCATTACGTGACTGTGCAGGTGTTAATTTACCTGACAGAATCGTACTACCCTTTTTGTTTTTCTTACCATTTCGCGCATCCTCACGAGCTTTACGAGCCGCTTCACGTACTTGCTGCGCACGAATTGCTTTACGCACAAGAGAAGCAGACAATTCAGCATTTTCCTCTAGCACATATAAAATTTGCTCAGACACCACACTATCTACTGCTGAACGAGCCTCACTTGTACCAAGCTTGCCCTTTGTTTGTCCTTCAAATTGTAATAAGTGTTCTGGAATACGGACAGATACGATAGCAGCTAAGCCCTCTCGAATATCCGTTCCTTCTAAGTTTTTATCCTTATCCTTTAATAAGCCAATTTTTCTTGCGTATTCATTAAAGACACGCGTCAGAGCTGCTTTTGCACCTGTTTCATGGGTACCACCATCTCGTGTTCGTACATTATTAACAAACGACAAAATCGTTTCAGAATAACCGTCGT
The DNA here is from genome assembly GCF_000801965.1 of Lysinibacillus sp. A1. Lineage (NCBI taxonomy): Bacteria > Bacillati > Bacillota > Bacilli > Caryophanales > Bacillaceae > Lysinibacillus > Lysinibacillus sp. A1. The sequence continues at coordinate 51,380 of NZ_JSZM01000041.1, read as the reverse complement.
TATATTGGAAAGCAAACTCTACTTCAATATCATCTTGAATACCTTCCACATACTTCACAGGATGAAGAACATCTTTCTCTTCATTCAAATACGCAACGAAAGCTTCAATGCCGTTCTCATAAAAGAACACATCATTTTTGCCTTCCTCGCGCTCATCAATTAATTCAATTTTTAAGCCCTTTAATAAAAAAGCTGACTCCCTTAAACGTTCTGCTAACGTATCATAATTATATTTTGTAACAGAGAAAATCGTTTCATCAGGTAGGAAATGAACAAGCGTACCTGTCTGCTTCGTTTGACCAATTTCTTCAAGTGTTGTCACTGGATGTCCACCATGCTCGAAGCGCTGGCGATATTTTTTGCCATCACGATGGATGGTTACTTCTAAAAATGTTGATAGCGCATTCACGACAGAAGAACCTACACCGTGCAAGCCGCCACTCGTTTTATATCCGCCTTGTCCAAACTTACCACCTGCATGAAGGACGGTAAAAATAATTTCAGGAGTAGGTTTACCCATCTTATGCATACCAGTTGGCATTCCACGGCCAAAGTCGCGTACGCTAATACTCTGGTCTTTGTGAATCTTGACAATAATATGAGATCCAAAGCCAGCCAATGCTTCATCCACCGCATTATCAACGATTTCATACACAAGGTGATGAAGTCCACGGCCATCTGTGGAACCGATATACATGCCTGGTCGTTTGCGCACCGCTTCTAATCCTTCTAATACTTGTATAGCGTCATCATTATAGACGCTAGGTGACTGTTTATTCGTCAAAAAAATTCCCCTCCAAAAAACAAACACTTGTTCTATTTATGTTCTCATCCTAATAATAATAGCATTTCCTGTCAATAGTTAGCGACAGGTCCAATTAAATTTTTAAAAATTGCTCACAGTTTTAATATACATTTTAATAGTAAACATCTTCAACAGTTGCTTAAAATTGGAATTTAAGCAAGACAGACTACCACTAGTATCCGTAAACACCTGACGCATCGTAGCTTATTTAGTTGCAATATAGTTGATGTTTTAATACGTCATTGTCATGTAAATGAATAAAGTTAGACTTCTATTCTACCAAAGGAATGAACGAATGACAAAATTGCCATTTTGCCTATATTTTAATAAAGAATTTTTTCGTTCCTTCATCAATCATGTCTAAAAGCCTATCTCCAGCTTACTTTAGTTTCTTTTGTATTGAATTCAAGACTCCTTACGAAATCTCCTTCATAACATTGTAGATTAGCAAGAAAAAGTGTAAAATACTTGTTACAAACTATTAGTACCAAGTGATGGACTATGAATGAAAGGAGTCCAACTATGATCAATGGACTTATTATTTTATGTGCTTATCTAATCGGCTCTATACCTTCAGGGCTATGGATAGGTAAAATTTTTTATAATACCGATATACGAGAACATGGAAGCGGTAATCTAGGAGCAACTAATACGTTCCGAACGTTAGGAAAAAAAGCTGGTATTGTTGTGACTGTGATGGATGTTCTAAAAGGGACTGCCGCTGTCTTACTAGCTGCACTTCCAATATTCTCAGACAGCTCTATCCATTCCTTAATCCTAGGTCTTGTTGCCGTGATTGGTCATATGTTTCCGATCTTCGCCAATTTCCGTGGTGGAAAAGCAGTTGCCACATCAGCAGGTGTTTTATTAGGCTATTCATGGCCTTTGTTTGTCTTGCTTCTAATTGCCTTTCTTGTGACATTGAAAATCACAAAAATCGTCAGCTTAACATCTATGATAGCCGCTTTAGTAGCACTTATCTATTCAATCGTTTATTATTTTGTTACAGGTGACTTTGCATTAAGCATCTTGGTAGCCTTTTTATTTACCTTTATTATTTATCGTCATCGTGCCAATATTGCACGTATTAAAAATGGCACCGAGCCAAAGGTAAAGTGGCTGTAAGAAGAGAGGAGCATTCGCTATGAAAATTGCACTGACAGATGAAGCCCTAAAATGGTTCAAACATGAGATGGAAGTAGAACCAGGCGATACGATTCGCTTTTACGCACGCTATGGTGGTTCAAGTCCTTTTCACGAAGGCTTTTCACTAGGCATGACGCGAGAAGAACCCATTGCCATTGGAGCAGAAGCAGTCATTGATGGCGTAACCTATTACATCGATGAAAAAGATTTATGGTTCTTTAACGATCACAATCTACATGTAGACGTGGATGCTAGTTTAGATGAATTACAATACGAGTATCGTACATAAAGCAGTATTTTCCTTTCAGTATCTGAAAGGAAATACTGTTTTTTTATTTGAAAAATAGTAGCTAGAATTTCATTCCTTTTTTCGTTTATCTCCGCACAAAGTTGTCCATTCTATAAATAATGAACATCCATTTGAGGAGGAAAACGCATGTCCATATCAAACAAGATCAATCCCTCCCCATCCCTTACAACGGACGATTTACTCAATACTTCCCTTGCCAAAAATATAAAGGTCATTCAAAACACTCTCGGTCATAGCAATGACATTATTATTCGAGAAATAACGATTGGTGAAGATGAACCCCATCGGCTCGCTATTATTTCGATTGACGGCTTATCTGATAAAACAATGATTTCGGATTCTGTCATTGATAAATTAATGGCGAATATTGAGGAAGAACAGGAAATTGAAATTACAACTATCAATCAATATGTGCGAAGTTCTTATTTAACTGTCGGTGATGTGATGAATATCGAGCATTTTACCCCTCTTTATCATGCCATATTGAATGGTGAAACCGTCATTTTATTAGATGGCTTTGCGGAAGGCATCGTAACAAGCACGAAAAGCGCAAAAGATAGAGCCGTTACAGAGCCTTCAACGGAATCCGTCATTAGGGGGCCTCGAGAGTCCTTTACTGAAACATTGCGAACGAATACCGCGCTCATTCGGCGCAAAATAAAAAGTCCAAATCTTTGGATCAAGTCCCGTGTCATAGGTGAAGTGACACAAACAGATGTTGCCGTAATGTATATACATGGTATCGCCAGTGACAAAATTGTTGCGGAGGTGTTAGCGCGGTTAGATCGCATTAATATCGATGGCATTTTAGAAAGTGGATATATCGAGGATTTTATTCAAGATTCTAAAAATACCATGTTTCCAACCATTTACAACTCAGAACGGCCAGATGTTATTGCTGGTGAATTATTAGATGGTAAAGTGGCGATTCTAGTAGATGGTACCCCCTTTGTATTAGTGGTGCCTGCATTATTTACTTCCTTTTTGCAATCTGCTGAAGACTACTATCAACATTGGATGATTAGTTCCCTCATTCGTATTTTACGTTTCTTTGGTATTAGTTTGGCATTGGTAGCACCTTCTCTCTATGTTGCGATTACGACTTTTCATCAAGAAATGCTACCGACGGCCATGCTAATTAGTATTGCCTCACAACGAGAAGGCGTGCCCTTCCCTGCTGTAGTGGAAGCACTTATTATGGAGCTTGCCTTTGAGATACTACGAGAGGCAGGGCTTCGAATGCCGCGAACAATCGGTCCAGCGGTGTCCATCGTAGGAACCTTGGTAATTGGCCAGGCAGCGGTAGATGCCGGTGTTGTCTCGGCTGTTATGGTTATTATAGTGGCATTAACGGCCATTTGTAGTTTTTTATTCCCTGCTTATGGTTTGTCCAATACGATTCGTGTACTGCGCTTTCCATTAATGATTTTAGCTGCTATGTTCGGACTATTTGGCGTAATGTTCGGTATTATGGTCATTATTCTCCATCTATGTAGCATTCGTTCATTTGGTGTACCGTATTTAAGCCCGTTTGCTCCTTTAATTATACAGGATCAAAAAGATGCATTTTTATTGCTCCCTCGTAGACGTTTATTAACACGTCCACGTTTAGTGAATCAGAAAAACATTGTTAGAGGGCATAAATATGTCCCAAGAACAGGCCGGAAATAAAACTACTGAACAAATGAGGAATGAAATATGGCAAAAGTAAAAGCAATTTACTTACTATGCATCCTCACTTTACTGTTAAGTGGTTGCTGGAGTAAGCGTGAATTAAATGAATTAGCCATTGTTGTAGCGCTTGGTATAGACAAAGTGGATGATGAGTATGAGATTACCGTTCAAATAGTTGATCCTAGTGAGGTTTCCATGCGACAAGCTTCCACTCAGCGCTCCCCTGTTATTAGCTACCATTCTAGAGGGGAAACTATTTTTGAAGCCATCCGCAAAATGACGACCATTGCTGCACGAAAACCATATTTTGCCCATCTACAGGTAGTCGTTTTAGGTGAAGACCTCGCTAAAGAGGGAATCAGTGACTCATTAGATTTAATTTCACGAGACCATGAGTTTAGAAAGGATTTCGATGTCATTATGTCTTATGAAGCTACAGCTAAAGAAGTGTTAAATGTGCTAACACCTATCGAAAAAGTGCCTGCTAATAAAATTTTAAACTCCCTCAATGTTTCTGAAAAAGTTTGGGGCTCTACGATTGCTATTAATATAGACGAATTGGTCACAAGGCTCAGTGAAAAGGATAATGGGGTTTTGATTTCTGCGATTGAAGTTCATGGGGATAAACGGTTAGGTGCCGATCAAACAAACGTCCAACGTGTTAAAACACCCGTGTTGTTAAAATATGCAGGGTTAGCCGTCTTTAAAGGTGATCGATACATTGGTTTACTTTCAGAGGGTGAAAGTAAAAGCATTAGTTTCCTTAGTGACAAAATACAAAGTACGATCGAAATCGTCACCTGTCCAAAGCAAGGTACACTCTCGACCGAGATTACGAAATCCTCCACAAAAGTAAAGGGGTCATTTAAAAATGGGAAACCGCAAATTGATGTCCAAATAAATGTGGAACAAAATGTAGGAGAGGTCGAATGTGATATCAATCTAACGAAAAATAAAACGGTGGATTATATCAATAAAAAGACAGCACAGGGCATCGATGAACGTATTGAAAAAACATTAGAAAAAATTCAGCAGCAATACCAAGTGGATGTCTTAGGCTATGGTGATGCCCTACATCGTGCAGATGCTAAACAATGGAAAAAAATCAAAAACGATTGGCCAACTATCTTTCCTGATCTACCAATCCATGTTCATGTAAAAGTGACAACACAAGGTTTAGGCACAATGCAAAACTCATTATTAAAAAAGCCAAAGGAGGGATAGTGGATTGGTACTAGCAATAGCCATCTTAATCATTTCAATCATTATTGCGTTACTATATATCCCGAAACTCAAAAAGCAACAAGAGACCAAAACCATTCTTGTTTTTTCAATCCTATTACTAATTGGAACAGCGCTTAATATGGGCATTGCTCTCAAAATAAATATCCCGAGTCCTCTAGATTTTATAACCTTTATTTTTACACCAATTAAAGATTTTATCGTTTCACTCACAAAATAGTAGATACATCGTCATGAAATGGAGGACAATTATATGGAAAAAGAAGTAATTAGTTCAAGACAATTTACAATTATCACATTCCTCCTTTCTATCGGTACTGCCATCTTAATCATCCCTTCAAGTATTGCAAGCTCTAGTAAGCAAGATGCGTGGATTGCTGCAAGTATTGGTGTTGTCATTAGTTTGCTTGTTGTGAAATTATTTGTGACGTTAGGCGACCAAACACCGACACTGAATTTTATTGAAGCAAATGAAAAACTACTCGGGCGCTTTTTTGGAAAAATCACAGTGGTGTGCTTCCTTTCTCTTACCCTATTTGCGGGAGGAGAATTACTGTATTTTATTGGTGCTTTTATGAAAACAGAGGTAATGCCGGAGACGCCTACTATGGCATTTGCCTTGTTGTTTATTATTATAATTATGTATGCTACCTATTTAGGGATAGAAAACTTTGCTCGTTCAGCAGAAATACTTTTCCCTATGTTTGTCTTAATTTTTATTTTCTTTGTTGTCAGTATCACCCCACAAATTAAGTTTGAATATATACAACCGATTATGGAAGCATCCAAAACATCCATCTTATATAGTATCATCCGCTTTATAAGTGTCTTTTCTTTTTCGTTAGTTATGTTATTAATGATTTACCCTGCGAGTGTCAATGTCCAGCAATCCTCAAAAAAAGGATTTTACATAGGCATGCTTCTCGGTGGATTTGTACTAGTAACATTAATTACTCTATCCATTTTAGTATTAGGGCCAGCCAACACGGCTTCGCGAACTTTCCCTAGCTATGCCCTAGCACAAAGAATCTCTATCGGAAATTTTTTACAGCGCATTGAAATAATCATGGCTTTTATGTGGATTGTATCCATTTTTATTCGAACGTTTATGTACTTCTATACAACTGTTGTTGGAATTGCACAAATTATGAAATTGAAGGATCACCGCCCACTAATCCTACCAATGGGTATTATTATGGTCGGACTTTCGCAAATTGTTCACCCAGACATCGTCCATTCCAACATTTATAATGATGAGATTTGGCCAATTTATGCATTTGTTTGCACCATATTATTACCCATACTTCTCCTCATTGTAGCTGTTATTCGTAACCGAAAATCACTAGGTAATTCAACTGAAATGGGTCATGCGGATTCTAATGAGGGGCAAATGACTGATGCGAGTAATGCGGTTTCTAATCAAGTGAATCAGACGAAACCTGATAATACGGATTCCCATCAGGAGAATCAGGCGAAACCTAATAATATGAATTCCAATCAGGATATTCAGACGAAACCCGCTACTATGGATTCCAATCAGGATATTCAGACGAAACCTGCTACTATGAATTCCAATCAGGATATTCAGACTAACGATGCTAATACAGATAGCACTCAAGACAATCAGGATAATCAAGAAAAAACAGATAATCCAGTTTCTACTCAAGACAATCAAGATAAATCTGCTACGTCGAATTCCAGCCAAGTGATTCAGTCTGAAGCTGGCAACGCTACATCCAAACAGGACGATCAGGCGACTCCGGATAAAACGAGTTCTGATAAGAAAAATCTAGAATAACAAAGTCTAATTCCTTCAGCTGCTTAGTGAAGAAATTAGACTTTTTCAGTGTTATTTAAATATGATATTCAATTTCGTCTACAAAGTCCCATTCATATGGTGTCTCTTGGTATACGTAGTAGTTCAACCAGTTGGAGAACAATAAATGCGTATGGGCACGCCATGTATTCATCGGTGCCTTTGCTGGATCATCATTTGGGAAGTAGTTTACTGGAACGTCTATATGGATACCCTTGGCAACATCGCGACTGTATTCATCGGCTAATGTTGTCGCATCATATTCTAAATGTCCAGTAATCATAATGTTTTTATTATCTTTAGATTGCACGATAAACACACCCGCATCCTCTGAATAGGATAATAAGCGTAACTCTTGATGATTGCGAACCTCGTCAATCGAGACAGATGTATAGCGAGAATGAGGGGCAGTAAATAAATCACTAAAGCCTCGTACTAAATCTACTGTTAAATCAGTAATCACATGAGAATAAACCCCGGAGCATTTAGCAGAAAGCTCGACCTTTCCAATCCCATAATGATGATATAGCGCAGCCTGTGCCCCCCAACATATATGTAGCACGGATGTCACATTCTTTTTAGACCAATCCATAATTTCAGCAATTTCCTGCCAATAGTTAACCTCTTCAAACGGCATTTTTTCTACAGGCGCACCCGTAATAATCATACCATCATAGCGTCGATGACGAATTTGGTTAAACGTTGTGTAGAATAATTGCAAATGAGATTTACTGACATTTTTAGATTCATGAGTAGCCGTGTTTAAAAAAGTAATATTCACCTGTAATGGCGTATTTCCTAGTAATCGTAGTAATTGTAGCTCCGTTTTTTCTTTTTCGGGCATCAAATTTAAGATTAATATATTTAATGGACGTATTTGCTGTGTTCTCGCACGGTCCTCTTCCATCACGAAGATTTTTTCCTCACGTAAATGTTCTCCAGCAGGTAAATTTTTCGGAATATTAATTGGCATCTTGCGTTCCCCTCTCTTTTTTTGCTCCTTTTTCGAAAAAATTAAAAAATCCTCCACATTCCATATGAGATAGAATGAGAAGGATTTTTTTCACGTTCACTCTTATCTCTCAAAGGAAAAACCTTTGCTGGAATTAGCACCTTTCTAACATTTGTTAGAGGTTGCTGAAGCGTCATCGGGCCAAATCCCTCTGCTTCTCTTGATAAGATTATTTAATTATCTTGAATTGTAACATGGACTAGTTAGAATATCAATAATTCATAGAATATTTTGTTATTCCTATGCATGTTCTCCCATCATTTGATAAACACTAAGCTTGCTGTATATGGTTATTCTACATGAAATTTTATGGTAAACATGCCGCTATTATGTTACCATATATCTTTAGTAATAGAGAGGAACGTGAATACTTTGATTAATATTGAATTTCCAAAACCAGATGTAGTCATTCGCCAACGCGAACAAGATGTAAAACCAGGTGATGTCCCAATTACACCATACTTTGGTTTCATCGACTTCCACAAGATCACACGTGATAAAGGCGGCATTTTCTTATTTTATAATGAAAAGAATGAGCTATTATTTGTCGGTAAAGCACGTAAAATTCGCCAACGCATTAAAAAACATTTTGAAGACAATGTATCTCCGATGAAAAACTATCGTGACGAGGTCTTCAAAATTGAAGTCTATGAAGTAGAAGATCCTATGGAACGTGAAATTTATGAAACGTATGCGATTAATACGTTCCGCTCCAAATACAATGTAGATAAAGTATTTTATTAATATCAACAAAAACCGAAATCTCTTTTTTTAGGGATTTCGGTTTTTTATTACATCCTAGTCATGCGATCTATCGGCATGCTTTTTCCGTTAATATATAGTTCAATAATTGTCAACTCTGGGCTTTTGTTGATAGCATAGACATACGGTTGAGCTTCTTTCTTTTGCTCGCTTCCTTCCTTGAAATGAATGACTAACCGATCTTCATTTGCTGCCACACTTGCTAGCACATTTCCTTTCGAAAACATGACAAGATAGTACGTCACGTCATCTTCATACAATAACTGAATTCTGTCTTTAGCTATAATATGCTGTTGGATATGGTCAGGAACGATGGTTAGCTCCTGAATCTTAGGTGGAACTGGCAGCGGCGGTGCAGAATCACATCCGCCCATCCATAAGACATAAAACAATACTGGCAACATCCATTTTTTCAAGATGCTCCCCTTCCCTTATAGCTACTCTAAAAAAAATGCTTTACGCTCTTTAGCAATCCAGTCCTCAAGCTCTTTATCATCACGCTTCACTAGTCGATTGATAAGAACATCATGCCAAACATAATCCTCTAATAAATATATATGCACTGGATCATTCGTTATAAAAGCGGTTTCTTGATTCGACGGCGAGTGACCATAAATCATTTCTTGTCCATCAACCGATAAAATAAACCAGTGGGGTGTAGAAGTCTTTCTCGTATAGTGTGTGGCTCTGTGCTGATCGATAGATGCCAGATGTTCCCCGACATATAAGGTAATGCCATGCACCTTCACATGCTGTGATACCCCTTCGATATCCTCGCGTAAGGCATCGTACATATCTTCCCACATCGATAGGATAATTTTTGTCTCTGCTTTTTTTAATAAGTTTTGACAATAATTGATGATTGTCTGCTTCCCTTTTAGCATTAACACTTTAGGTTCCGCTTCCTGTTCTTTCGTTTCTAATTTTTCTAATTGATCACTAATCGACGTAAAATTTGATTGCCAGCGCTGTTGAATTTGCTGCAAAAACATTTCGACAGGAATAGAAGAATACGTCGTTTGATCCGCCGTTTCCTCTTTCAGTACGAATCCCTTTTCAACAAGACCATTTAATATGTCATAGATTCTAGCTCTTGGTATTCCAGAGTTTTTGCTAACTTGGTAGGCACTGACATGACTATTTTGTACGAGTGCTGTATAGGCCTTTGCCTCATATTCTGTCAATCCCAGTTCTTTTAATTGGGCGATTAATTCATTCATATCATCCCTCCATATTTTTATTATAGGCTACTGTTGTGAACATTTGCCAATGAAAAAATTAGGCTTTACAGCACTGAATAAATTAGTTACTATTTCAGTAGTAACTAATTAAGAAGAGGTGTAAGCATGGTCTTTGATGTGGATGTACATATTTTAATACTATTAATTTCCTTTGGATTTTTAGCAGCATTTATCGATTCTGTCGTTGGAGGTGGTGGTTTAATTTCCTTACCAGCCTTATTGTTTGTTGGCTTAAATCCCGCTGCTGCAGTAGCAACCAATAAATTAGCTGGCGCGATGGGCTCACTCACATCGACCATTTCCTTTTACCGTTCTGGTCAGCTTGAAATTCGATCTGTCCTGAAATATTTCCCTCTCGCCTTCATTGGATCATTATGTGGTGCATGGACTGTTCATTTAATTAACCCAGCCCTATTAAAACCATTAATGCTTTTCATGCTGGCGGCTGTTGGGGTATATACGATCTTTAAAAAGAATTGGGGCGCTGTCTCAACCGTTAAAAATCTATCTAAAACGCACTTATTTTTATTTATGATACTTTTATTTGCGATTGGGTTTTATGACGGGTTTCTTGGTCCTGGAACGGGCTCTTTTTTAATCTTTAGCTTCTTGCTTGTTGGCTTTGATTTTTTAAAGGCTGCAGGAAATGCGAAATTTTTAAATTTGGCGAGTAATGTGGCAGGTGTTTGTATGTTTGCTTACTTAGGTCAAATCCATTATGTATATGGTTTAGTCATGGGGGTTGCTCAAATTGGTGGGGCTATGCTTGGCTCTCGCATGGCCATTCAAAAAGGAAGTGGCTTTGTCCGTACGCTTTTTATCATTGTGACGATGACGCTCCTTGCAAAAAATGCCTACGATTATATGATTCATTAAAATAAAAACAACGCCACAGTCAAAAATCTGCGGCGTTGTTTTACATTATATGAGGAAATGCTCGTCCTTAAATTTATGACTAGTAGCAAGACTGACGATTACAAAAATAATGAAGGAAGCTACAATAGGAATCGTCACGGTATGCATACCAAAAGCGGTCGGATAGAACCGATCGATGAAAATATACAAAGCCATACCTGAAATCATTGACGAAATAGCGCCATATTTGTTTGCTTTCCTCCAGTATAACCCGAGAACTACCGTCCAAATAAAGACTGCCTCAAGTCCACCAAATGCAAATAAATTTAACCACACTAATAAATCAGGTGGATGGAGTGCAAAGAGGACAACCGCTAAGCCAATTACCGCTGTCACTATAAAACTGGCACGCTTAATCTCTGCATCACTTGCCTGTGGCTTCATGTAATTTAAATAGATGTCTTTGACAACCGTAGAGCTTACTAGCATGAGCAGTGCATTGACAGTAGACATGGTTGCGGCCATTGGTGCTGCTAAAACAATCCCAGCTAAAAATGGTGGCAGTACCTTTAATGTTAAGAGTGGCATAACTTTATCACCAATATCGATGCCCGGTAGGACAGGTCGTGCTAACACACCAATTAGATGCATCCCAAACATGATCGTCCCGATGGCAATCGTGCCTATAATAATCGCTAAGTGCATACTTTTAGAATCCTTATAGCTCATTGCACGTACGGCGATTTGCGGAAGTCCGACCACACCTACACCAATTAATATCCAAAACGTTGAAACATACAGAGGTGTTAAATCCCCTTCTGCTCCAAATGGAGATACGAAATTGGGATTTTCTGCAACCAGCGAGGTCATAATTTTATCGATGCCTCCACCCGCAATAATAGTACCGATTAATAAAATGACAGTCCCGATAACCATGATCGAGCCCTGTACAGTATCCGTTAAAGCAACTGCACGGAATCCACCAATAATCACATACACTAACACTGAAATCGCAAATATAAACAATGCTGCTGTGTAGCTTAAGCCAGTTAAAGACTCAATTAAACGGGCTCCTCCTACCCACTGTGCCATCATCGCTGAAAATAAAAAGACAATAATACTAATAGCAGACAGAATGACAATGACATGGCTTTTATAGCGTTCTCGTAAAAAGTCGATAAGCGTAATAGCTTGGTAACGACGAGCAATAATTGCAAATTTTTTCCCTAAAATCATCAGGACAAAATACCCCGCAGGTAGCTGTGCCATGGCGAGCAGCACCCAGCCGAGCCCCTTCGTATAAGCTACTCCTGGCCCTCCGATAAAGCTACTCGCACTACCATATGTAGCTATCATTGTCATCGCTAGGATAAATCCACCCATTTCTCGACCACCAAGGAAATACTCCTGTAGAAACGAGTTAGAAGAGCGGACATGTTTATTGGCCCATAAACCAATTCCAAAAATAATAATTAAAAATAATAGCAATGGAAATACAACTTGCCAATGCATTAGCGCTCCTCCTCCTCATCTTCAAATGGAACCTCTTTAAAGAAGAGCTTCATAACAATCCAGATGAGCAGGATCATAAAGCCTGTCCCTGCGATACAGCTATAGAAAAACCAAGCAGGAAAGCCCAAAACATACGAATAATTTGCAGGATCCCCTGAACCTAGTCCATAAGCAAAGCCAAACCAAATCGCAAAATTGACAAGGACTAGTCCAATTCCAATAAGCGCCTCCCGATGCGCAATTTTAAAGCGTTGATCTTTCACAAGACAATCCCCCTAACCTACTCTATTTTACTGATATGTTGGTCTGATGGGAAGAGATGTGAAAAAATAAGCGTTTTTGACTTCACGACACTTTAATCATCAATATATTTACACATTTCATTACACATGCCATGTTGGTAGTAATTGTAAAAGGAGGGGATAATAAATGAGATGGATACATGTTGTAGGAATTGTGGTTTTAACTGCGCTGTTAAGTATAAGCGGAACATATTTTGTCTTGGACAAGAATTATAAACAAGAAGCCTCTAATAAAGATACTGACAGTGAATTAGAAAACAGTCCAAAAATGGAGGCCAAGGAAGAATTTGTATCGACAGTAGATACTCAATTTGGTTGGGAAAATCCCGTATTCTCTAGGAGGATTGATGAATGGAAAAGTGGAGATGAACCATTTGTTGACAATTTAGTAGAAGAAGTACTTCAACAAATGTCGCACCAAAAAATAATTGCTGATGAAAAAGAATCCTCCATCATGATTACACCTGAAAGAATTGACACATTGCTGCAAATGGTAGAGGAAAATAAAGATGTTTATGAACACCGTGAACAATATTTGGATGTATTAAATCGTTGGAAATTAGGTGATTTTTCATCTGTAGACCAAGATCATAATGATCTATGGTTTCTTCAAGGATCAAAGCAAGATGGGATAGCTTATGGGATTGCAACAAAAGAACAAGAAATCGATTATATTTTTCGAGTCTTCGCTAAAGAGGTAGTAGAAGTGTTTGAGAGTTCCATTCATACGAACTAAGCAACTAGCTTCTGTATTGTAAATTCTACTAATGGTGAAGGTTTAGCCTATAAAATACAGTAACCCCCGTCTACAAATAGTTAGACGAAGGTTAATTGCCTCTATGATGATGACGGCCGCTTTTCCCAAGGCTGTAATGTGCCCACAATAGTGATAAGACGATTTTGTCGAATTGAATCAATAACACCCTGGGAGATTTCCTCATTGGTAAGCCACCTAGAATGACCATTTTCAATGATAAAACCTAGCTGTATTTGGTAGTATAGAGCCGAATTAGGCAAATTTAAATTTTCTTGGATTCCACTTAGATTCGCACTACTACCTAAGATATGAAATAATTTCCATGGTCGATTCCTGCAAGATGAAACTTCACTAACTATACTCTCTAAAGTCCTTCCAGCATATGAATGAATCCACGCAATGACTAAATCAATGGGTCCATTTTGTTCGATTGTTGCCCTTAGTTTCGTCTGTAATAAGGGAATATTACAATAATCAACTATGATTGGCGTTATCTGTGATGAATCTGATGATTGATGAATGACACTTTCCATCCGAAATTCGTTCCGTCCAATCACAGAAACATGAAAACCTTGACCAACTAACCAAAGAGATGTGTTTGCTAACATCCCTGTCCCACCAATTACTAATGCGTGTACCATTCATATAACCCTCACTTTTATTCACATGGCGTAGCATCTACAAGCATATGCAAAGCCTTTTTATCAATTTTACCGACGCTTGTCTTCGGTAACTCCTCTAAGAAAAGGATTTGTTTAGGGATTTTAAACCGACCTAGCTGTTGATGACACAGGTCGTGGAGTTCATCTAAAATGGTCGCTACTTGATTGTGACAGACAATGAAAGCTGTCACGACCTCTCCCCAATAGTCGTCAGCTACGCCAATTACGGCAACCTCCTGTACATCAGGATGCTGTGACATACACTGTTCGACTTCCTGAGGATACACATTTTCACCACCGGAGATGATCATTTCTTTTCTACGTCCAACAATAAAGAAATCGCCATCCTCATCCATCATAGCTAAATCGCCCGTTTTTAACCAACCATCTTGCATAATATTGGCTGTTTCCTGCTTGTTATTCCAATAGAAACGAAATATATGCTTGCCTCTTACTAATAGCTCCCCCACTTCACGAGGTCCACAATTATGTCCAGTCGGTTTGATGATTTTAGCTTCAATGAACTGCATGCTTTTTCCAACAGCTCCTTTTTTGGCATAGGCATCCTCGCGAGCAATGAAAAAGTTATTAGGTCCTGCCTCCGTCAAGCCGTAGCCTTCTTTAAAAAATAACCCCTTCCTATAAAATGCATCGTAAATTGGATGAGGACATGGGGCACCACCTGATAAAAATACTTTCATCGAAGGAAATTGATTTTCCTGAAAATATTTCGTGGCAATCATTGCTTGATACATCGTTGGGACAAAAAGTGAGATTGTTGTTTCATATTGGTTGGTAGCTCGCAGTGCTGCCTCCGCTTCGAATTTATCCCCAATAATAACTGTCCCACCAGCCATCAGTAAGGGGATACAAAGCGCATTTAAGCCACCTGTATGAAACATGGGCATATAATTTAAAGTACGATCTTTGTCATGCAAACCCCAGCTAATAATTGTATTCACGGCATTCCAATTGACTGACTCAAAGGATAACACGACCCCCTTTGGTCGACCTGTTGTCCCCCCTGTATAAATCATGAGCCAGGGATCATCTACTTCCATAGGTTGCTTATTAACGCTCCCTTTCTTCTCTTGCTGGATACTATGAAGCGAAAACATTTTGTCTAACACGACTGGACAAGTTTCCTCCTCTTCATACAAGAGGATTGAAGGGGTAGCATCTTCCAAAATTCGGGTTATTTCCTCTTTACTCAAACGCCAATTTAACGGCACATAAATAAGCCCACGCAGCCCACAGGCAAAGAGAATAGCAAAAAGTTGGATATGATTTTTGGCAAAAACCGCGACTCTACTTCCCTTCAATAGCTGCTGACGCTCGAAAAATTGACACCATTTACTGATTTCCTCACTTAATTGCTGATACGTCCATTGCTCTGCTGTAGCAAGATTAATCAATGCGATGTGGTGAGGTGTTAATGCAGCTCGTTTTAAAATCCATCCTTGCTCAACAAACATGTAGAAAACCTCCCGTCACATCATAATGGCGCCATCCACATGAAGCGTATGACCATGGACGTAGGAGGCTTCATCAGATGCTAAAAACAAGTAAGCATTAGCAATATCGCGAGGTGTGCCCAAACGCTGCAATGGGACGATCAATCGCATTTGAGTAAGGATATTTTCAGGCATTTTCTTTACCATATCGGTTTCTGTAAAGCCAGGAGCAACCGCATTGACATTGATCCCTTTCCGCCCTAATTCCTTTGCCCATGTTTTAGTCATTCCTACAATCGCAGCTTTTGTGGCTGCATAATTCGTTTGACCAATATTGCCATAAACACCACTTACAGAGGATGTATTAATAATTTTGCCACTCCCAGCCGCAACCATATGAGGAATCACTTCCTGTGTACAGTGAAAAACACCTGTCAAGTTGACATCTAACACTTGTTGAAATTGATCCTCCGTCATCTTAGTTAGCATAGCGTCTCTTGTAATCCCTGCATTATTCACTAGAATATCGATACATCCTACCTGTTCAATGACGGTTGCCACTAATTGTTTTACGCTCTCGCGATTCGCTACATCCACTTGTATAAATGTCGCCTTTTCACCTAAATGTTGTGCTGCAGCATTCCCCGCATCGTTATCATAGTCAGCAATAAAAACAACTGCCCCTTCTTCGATAAAACGCTCAGCCGCCGCATAACCAATACCATTGGCGGCACCTGTAATAATGGCGACTTTATTGTTTAAGCGCATAATTTCTCCCTCCAATTTCTAAAAAGGTTTCAATTTCAGCTGTCAGCTGTGCGACATCATCCACTAATGGCGAGTGCCCACAATCTTCTAAGCTCACAAATTGAGCCTGCTTGCCCAAATCCTGAAGTAATTCTGCATTCATTTCTTCCGTAATGACTAAATCACGATCTCCTCTTAATACTAAAATGGGCATATTAAGAAGGAGGGCTTCGTGCGACCCTTTAGCCACCTCATGATCAACTACACTTATATTAAAAGTATTCAGTGCATGATAAACTTCCGCTAAATTTCGCTGTGTCAGCATATCCTCAACATATTCTTCATACTTTTCCTTGCTCGGCTGGTGATGGGTATAAATTAAAGAATTCCACAGTGACTGTAAGCCTTCTCTATTTTTCGTATGATAGAAACCCTGTACAAGCTTCGTTTTCGATGTATCCACAAGTACCTCCTCATAGCTATACGCTCTCTTAAATGAGGCAGGATTGCCCGTTCCTAAATCCGTGTAAAATGGATAGCCCCGTGTGGAAGCAGATGCTAGTAAAATCAGTCGCTGACAATAGCCTGAATAATTGGCGGCAAACTGTAGACAGATTGCTCCACCTGTTGACCAACCAATCATATCAAAGGTTTGTAATTGCAAAGCATCCACAAATAACTTGACATCCTCACTAAAATCTCTGATAGACGAAATAGGCTGATGGTAAGAAGAACCACCAAAACCACGTAAATCAATGGCATAAATCGTAAATTTGTCATCTAAGGCATCTATTAGTAAGTCCCAATGCTTAGAGGAGGTCATATTCCCATGAACCAACACTAAAGGATGCCCTCCACCCGAACGTTTTCGATAGGCCATCGTTTCCCCATTTGCTAACTGAACCGTTTTTAACATTCTATTTCCCCCTTATCCCCAGCGTATTGTAATAGCCCCCCAAACATAGCCAATGCCTGCACTAACCAATGTAACAATATCGCCAGCTTGTATTCGATTTTGTTCAAAGGCAAGCTGTAAGGACAATATTTGATCAATCTGACCAATATGCCCATAGTCTTGTAAATAAATAGATTGCTCGGGCTGTAGACCAAGCTCCGTTAAAATATAATCATGCGCGGACCTTTTCATATGCAGCATCGCTAAATAATTTAATTGCTCTTCACTATATCCACTTTTCGATAAAGAGCTACGAATGACCTTCAAAAAGTTACTTAAAGATTTCTGTTCTAACCGTTCTTTCATGCCAATCGGATCTAGAACATCCAACTGATATAAATGTTCTGTTAAATGAAAGGGTGTTAATGGGGTTTTGGTGCCACCAACAGGAACGACGACATCCTCAGAAAAGGTGCCATCTGTCATGATATCTGCCTCTAAAAGCTGATTTTTTGGATAGTTTTTTTGTAACAGCATAGCGCCTCCACCAGCAGCCAAATTGTACATAAAGCGTGTTCGTGGATTGCTATAATTGATAAAATCAACATTGCGATAACCACCAGCGATGAGAATTGTGTTGATCGTGTCGTCGGAGGCCATTAAGCTTTTGGCGACCTTCAGCGCCATAATCGTCGTGCCACAACGTAATTGCACATCAAATGCCCACGCATTGACTGCACCAATCTCTTCCTGCATTTTGATGGAGGCTGTCCATAGAGGATATTCCTTATGCTCCTCTCCCATATAAATAACAACATCAATATCTTTCGGCTCTATATGTGCTTTTTTAAGGGCATCCTGTGCTGCCCATATCCCCATTTGCACAGTATGATCATGCTCTCCCGGAATCGGTTTTTCATGAATGCCCATTTTTTGACGGATAATATCCTCTGGAATATTGGAAAGACCAGCAATTTCACTCGATGACAATCTGTTTTGTGGTAGATAAATACCTGTACTGACAATCCCTACTGTCATTCAAATCGCTCCTTTTCCTGCGGCAGGGCAACCTGTGTTTTTCGGTTCTTTACTTTTCCTCGCCATTTCCATATGAGCAAGCGAAGTGTACCAATAATGCCCTTCGGGAAAAAGATCACCGCTAAAATATAAAGAATGCCAAAGAAAATAATCCAACGTTCAAAAATAGGATAATCCCGTGCCAATCCAGATAATGTGTGCTGAGCATATTCAATGACTGCTGCGCCTAATAATGGTCCCACTAAAGTGCCGACTCCTCCTATAATCGTCATTAATAAAGCATCGAGTGTAATATCCATCGTCATTACACTTGTATTAACGAAGCGTAAGGATACGGCATATAAAGAACCTGCGAAGCTCGCAACAATGCCTGCCACAACTGAAGCAATGACTTTGTAATGCAAGGTGTTAAAGCCTAATGATTTCGTCCGTTGTTCATTTTCACGAACAGCAATTAAAATTCGCCCTGTCGGAGAATTAACGAAGCGATAAAGGGCTAAAAAGATTAAAACTAGGCTCCCGAGTACAAAAAAATAGAACGTCATACGATCTCTAAACATATCTGGTGCCCGAAATGTAAAGCCATCATTGCCGAAAGTAATCGTGCGCCATTTTTCAGCTAGTACTAGAAATAATCCTGAAAAGGCTAATGTCAGCATAGCAAAGAAATGACTTTTCAAACGAAGTGTCAGTAGTCCTACTAAGAAGCTAACGAGTCCTGCTAACAGCATGCCAATCACGATGGACAGGACAAAAATAACCATAGTATTTTCCATCTGCTTGAGCATAACCGCTGTTGTATAGGCACCAATACCAAAAAACATGGCATGCCCAAACGACACGATTCCTGTATAACCTAGTAAAATATCATAGCTCATTGCTAGTATCCCAAAAATGAAAATTTGCGTTAATAAAATAAGTAATGTCCTTGAATCATTGACGAAAGGAAGAATGAGAAATACCGCAAATAAGAGGAAAAATGCGATATGGCGTAAGGCAATTTTTGGCTTCATGTTGTTCGCTCCTTTCGCAACGCAAACAGTCCTTGAGGGCGGAAAATTAATACAATCGCCATTAATATCATATTGACTGCTAGTGATAGCACAGGCACATAATAAGCCATAAAGCTACCTGCAAGTCCTACTAAAATAGCCGCCAGCAACGAGCCAGAAAAACTGCCCATTCCACCAATGACTACCACAATAAAGCCTAAAATAGCGTATTCCATACCCATTTCTGCATAGATTACACCTGAATAGGGAGCCATCAACATCCCACTTAGTGCTGCAAGTGCCGCACCAATCATGAAAACATATAAAAACACGCGTTTAATATGAATACCAAGAGCCTGAGCCATTTCCTTGTCTTGAACGCCTGCCCGAACAATTAAACCAATCTTCGTGCGCTTCAGCATATATTGAAAAATCCCAAAAAGCACAAATCCAATAACAATAATAAATAAACGATATTTGATGATAATAACGTCTCCAATTTCCCAGCTACCAGCTAAGTAACTTGGTGTTTTCACGGCAACACCATTCGGGCCAAAGACTACTTTAATTAGCTCCTGCAAAACAAGCATCAATCCTAACGTTATTAAGATTTGCTGAATATGATTGCCGTAAACAGGTGTGATAATTAATTTCTCTGTGATTAATCCTAGTAATGCCCCCGTTAAAATGGCACCAATAATCCCTATAATGAAACTTTCCGTATACATATAGGTGAAGATTCCGGCATAAGCCCCCCAAACGAATAACCCACCATGCGCGAAATTTAACACATCCATTAAGCCGAAAATTAACGTCAAGCCTGCCGCTAGTAAAAATATCAGCATGCCTGTTGCCAATCCATTAATAATTAAATTGACGAACAGCTCCAATGATGGTCACCCCCTTTATCCAATTCCTAAATACTTGCGTTTTAGTTCTTCATTATCAATAAGGTCCTGCATATTGCCTGAATGTACAGTTCTGCCATCATCAATTAATGTATAAGTATCACCGATTCGGCTAGCCATCATAAAGTTTTGTTCCACAAGCACAATGGACGTTTTCTTTTTCATTTCCACAATGGCTTCCATCACCTTTTCAACGACTATTGGAGCTAGCCCTTTCGACGGTTCATCAATCAAAATTAACGGGCTATCATTGATAAAAGCTCTTGCCATTGACAGCATTTGCTTTTGGCCCCCCGATAAATGGCCGCCAGCCTTCTTCCAAAACTTCTTTAGGTCGGGAAAAAGCTCAAGCACATATCGCTGTCGCTCTAACGAAGCTGTATCCTCCTTACGCATTGCTACCTTCATATTCTCCTCTACCGATAAATCAGCAAAAATCCCTTGATTTTCTGGAACATAGCCTATCCCTAATTTGGCCACCTTGTAAGTAGGGCTTTTTTTAATAGAGTGGGAGCGAAAGGCGATTTCTCCCTTTGTGGCAGGTGTTAAGCCCATAATCGTTTTCAGCGTAGTCGTTTTACCTGCACCATTCCGACCTAGCAATACTGTCACCTGCCCCTCCTTCGCTTCAAAATTTACGCCCTGTAAGATGTGATATTGGCCGATATGCGTATGAACCTCATTTAGTGTCAGTAAGGTGTTCATCGTACATTCCCCCCAAATATGCATGTTGTACGGTGTCATTATTCATGATTTCCTCAGGTGTTCCGTCTGCTAATAATTGACCATTAAACAACACCATTATCGAATCCGATAAATCTAAAATCATATCCATTTTGTGTTCAATAAGCAAAATGGTTTTATTTCCTTGCTGTTTTATTGTGCGAATCACTTCTAAAATGGTTGGTACTTCCTCTAAAGACATACCAGCAGTTGGTTCATCCAGTAACAGAATTTCCGTATCTAACGCAAGCAGCATCGCAATCTCAAGCTTCCTTTTCTCCCCATGTGAGAGCATCGTTGTAAGGGCATCGCGTTTATTATCTAGTAACACAAGTGCTAATAGCTCTTCCGCTTTTTCAGTGATCGTCTTATAGCTTTTATAGTGTCGAAATAGCTGATAACGGATTTTCTCCTTAGACTGCACAGCTAAACGAACATTTTCTAAAACCGTTAAGTTTGGAAAAACATTCGTAATTTGAAAGGATCGACCTAAACCCATACGTGTTCTTTCTATGGCCGACTTTTGTGCCAATGATTGCCCCTTAAAATAAACATCACCCGCAGTTGGCTTTAATTCACCACTAATTAAATTAAAGAACGTTGTTTTACCTGCACCATTCGGTCCAATAATGGACTTCAGATGCTTTTCAGGCATTTGAAAATTGACACCATCCACCGCTGTATGCCCTCCAAAACGGATTGTTAAATTATCAGTGTGTAATATAGGCTCCATCTCTACTCCCTTCCCTTCTACTAGTTATGTAGAGAGACAGAATTTCTGCCTCCCATATGCTAATTCATAACAGGTGGAGCTGTTTCCTCAGGACTCAGCTCACGAATAAGGACTGGTACTGGGTAATCCACACCCTCTTGTTTTTCTAATCGAATGGAATACATAGATTGAAGGGCTTGGTGATCCTCTTCACGGAAGGTCATCGTACCTTTTGGTGTCTCAAATGACATGCCTTCCATCACATCAATTAGCTTATTGGCATCGGCATCCCCATCCGATTTCTTTAATGCCTCTACAATCGAAATGGCTGCGGACATACCTCCAGGTGTAAATAAATCCGGTACCTCATTAAAACGTTTTTGATGCTCCTCCACTAACCATTTATTCACATCATTTTGAGGTAACGTATGATAATACACGGAGAAGCCTTCCATACCAACTAATGGATTCATAAATTGAAGCGCAATAATATCAGGCGCACCCGTAGAAATTTTAATGCCTTTTTCTTGAATTTTAAGATCAGCAATTTGATTCCAAGGAGAATTTGCCCCTGCCCATACGACAAATAAATAATCCGGCTTGGCATCCATCACCTTTTGCAGATTCGACGTAAAGTCTGTTGCGGCTGGATCTGCATACTCCTCTAGCACAATCTCTGCTCCCAACTTCTCTGCAGCTGTCTTAAATGCATTCACACCGTCCCAGCCAAATGAATAATCTGGCGCAAACGTTGCAATCTTCACACCTTCTCCCGCAATAGCTGCCGCCGCAGCATACGCATCCTGTGATGAATTACGTCCTGTACGGAAAATATATTCATTAAATTCTGATCCTGTAATACTATCTGCTACCGCAGGCTCCACGACCATAATTTTTTCATATTCCTCTGCTAGTGGAAGGACAGCCAGCGTATCACCAGAGCTTGACGAACCTACTAGAAAATCAACCTGATCATCCTCTAATAGCTTTGTGGCCTTTTGTACAGCCACCTCAGGCTTCGTCTCTGTATCCTCATAAATAATCTCAATTTTTTTTCCATTGACCTCCATCGTACCGCCAGTGGCATACTCTATCCCTAAATCAAATCCACGCTGCGTTTGTTTCCCATAAGACTCAAGTGCCCCTGTTAACGAAGCAAGCACCCCAATCCTAATTGTTCCCCCCCTCGGCCGTAACAGCCTTCGTCTCACCATCAGAAGTCTCTGCATCTGCAGCCTCTTCCTTCGTATCTTTTTCGCTACAAGCCACTAACAGCACAGCTACCATCACTAAAAGAAACCAATACCAATGCTTCCTCATCCCATATCCCCCTTCAAAATTCTCTCCCAAGAAAGCGCTTTCGTTGCTATGACCTCACTATATAAAAGACCAGTTACAAATTAGTTACAAAAAATGATCCGGCAAGAGGGCCGGATCATTTTTCTGTCCCGAAAGTGAAGTGAAACGCAACGGCAGGGACAAAACAGGTTTATCTGCACGAAAAGTGCAGAGTATTTTTCTGTCCCGAAAGTGAAGCATAGCGTAACGGCAGGGACAAAACGGGTTTTCATCTACCTTAAAGGCAGAGTATTTTTCTGTCCCGATTGTGAAGTGAAACGTAACGGCAGGGACAAACCGGGTTTTATCTGCACGAAAAGTGAAGAGCCTTTTTCTGTCCCAAAAGTGAAGCATAGCGTAAAGGCAGGTCAAAACTCACCTCTAAATTAAAAAGCGTGTGAAATTTTACGATTAGTAAAATTTCACACGCTTTGCCGTTCAATTACAAGCAAATGATATATCACTTTTGCCACCCATCATTTAATCGAAAGTATTCCAGAGAGAGCCTTCCAAAGATTACTTTTTATAATGACTACTTTATTCATGCAAAAGACCTTTCAAAAGTAGAAACAGTCTTATATAGAAAAATGTTGAAATTAATGTTTTGAGAACTGAGGTGCACGAACGAGCGCCACGTTCTAAATTCAATCAGATAAAAAAAGACGACAAAAACATTGAAAGTACAACATTTTTGTCTTTTATATTTAGGAGCTATTCATTCGATACTCCCGACAGCATACCGTCATTTCTAATGAGCATACCATTGTTTAATTCCTTGCTATTACCTTTACTTTTATAGGCAGGAAACACTTCAAGAAATGGTATATAGGCAGATAGAACTCCATCACTAATGGCTGTTATAAATCCAACTATTTGATTGAATTGTTCATCAAGCCACAACAACTTCGCTACTATTTTCCAAAAACTTGAGGTGCGTTGGTGGGCCGATCGATAGTTTACTAGCCATTTGTTGACCATTCCTGTTTTAATAAACTATACAATAATGAATCTCGCCAAACACCATCCTTCATTAACAAATTTTCGCGCAGTATCCCTTCTTTTGTCATTCCTATTTTTTCTAACACTTTGGATGATCCAATATTTCTTGGGTCGCATGTTGCATAGATGCGGTGGAGGTTTAATGTTTCAAAACCGAAAGTTATGACTAACTTAGCACTTTCCGTAGCTATACCTTTCCCCCAGTAATCGGGGTTTACGATGTACCCAATTTCTCCGACCTTGTTTGTAAAATCCCTCATCATAATCTCTACCGCACCTATTAGCTTTCCTTGAAAAATAATGGCAAACACAAATCTTTCTCTTGGCGTCAGCTTTGCTTCTTCCAGTACTTCATGAATAAACTCTTTAGAATCCTCATCTGTATTCGGCCCCCATATTTGATATTGACAAACAATTTCTTGTGAGGCATATTGATGAACATCTGCCCAGTCATGTTCCATGAATTCTCGTAAAATGACCCTGTCACTTGCTAGTATTAAGTCATTATTTTTAATCATTTTGATTATCCTCCCCTTGTTCCGCCTCTACTCGATTCAACCATTCACTCATTAAATTAGTAAACAATTCAGGTTGTTCAATTTGCAAATTATGACCAGCACTATCTACTATTGCGAAGGTTGCTCTAGGGAATTTTTTTAAAATCGTAAAGGCATCCTCATAGCCAACAACGGAATCCTGTTTGCCTAATAGGAAAAGGGATGGTTTAGCAAAGGACTGTTCATCCACAGCAAAAGAGAAGCCGTAACTTTGCTGAATTTTTTCTAAAAATGCATGATCTGCTATACTACATCCTACTAGAACCTCTGCTGTATATCGCTTCCAATTATAAGCATCCAGAACAACTTGATTCGACTTGAAATCTTCTAGCTCCTGCTGGCTTAATGTTGCTAAAAAGGCATGATCTGATGTCACAATACAATGTTCTGGCACTGTACGTTGCTCCTTTTCTGGAATAATAAGAGGACAAATAAAGGCAGCCCCTAAAAGCCGCTCCGCTGACTTTCGCATAATACCACGCGCTAAATAGCCTCCATAAGATTCACCCACCAGCAAATAGGATTCATCGGGAATCAGCGCTTGAATAAATTCATTGACCACTTCTAACATTTCATCTGAGTTCTGAATCGATGAATAGTTCGTAGTCTTTCCCATCCCAGGAAGGTCAAAATAGATACGTTTCCATCCCTCTTGCTCTAAAAAAATCGGCTCCATACAGCCCTTCATTAACCGATGATCAGGCGTAAAACCGTGTAGCATAATAATAGGTATTCCTGTTCCGATTATTTCAAAGTAAATATTTGCTTTACTAGTCTGACAAAATGGCATTGTTGTACCTCCGAATATATGGTCTAAAATAAAGTTCTCTTTCTCGTTTGAATCATTAGTCCCCAACAATGAATAAACATTCTCTACCCCATAATCAAATCATAAACAGCCATTGTTGATTCCATTGGGGGAGTGTTCAATTCCTGCTGTAATTGTTGGACGCATTTTTCATACCATTTCAAGGCTAGTGAACGGTTTTGAAGTTGGTAATGACTATACATAAGCAGACGATACCCTTCCTCCCATAACGGGTCCTCTCGAAGCATCCTCTCTGCGTAGCTAATAGTCTTTTTATACTGTTGCTGTCTTGTAGCATTTTGGGCGAGGCGTTCAAGTACCTCAATATATAAATACTGTAGTTTTTCGCGATCCTGTGTCAGCCAGTCTAGTTGTTTTTTTTCTGCGTATAATACGTCCGTATAACTCGCGAGAGCTATTTGTAGCCATTCATTGGATAGCTCTGGATCAAATTCCTCCATGCCTAAATGGAAGTAATAATGAAAGCGTTCTACGTCAATTTGAAGAAAAGAGATATGCTGTAACTGATACATATTATTTTTTCGCTGAATAAAAAGGCTATCCTGTCTGGCATGTCTTTGTGGTTCCAGTACTTTTAGTAAGGTATTCAAAACCACTTTAAAATCTCGATCCAAGGACTCAACGCTCCGTTCAGGCCATAATGCTTGAGCAATTTCTTCCTTCGGTGTAAAGCGATGCCGATGACAATACAAATACACGAATAACTCCTTTGCCTTATCACGCTGCCACTCTTTATCTTCAAGCTTTCGTTGTCCCCTTATTAGGCTTACACTCCCAAAAAGATGGAGCTGAATTTCGTCATGCGAGTAGCTCATACTATCTTCCGCCTGTAAAAATTGTCGCAACCCAACGATGGCTGCATGCTCTTCACTACCGCATTGTTGATTGTATTGCAATAGCTCATAAAAAATCATTTGATTGCTTGGGCCAAGTATCATTTTCTTTTGCAGAAAATAATGATAGCCATTTGTCATGCACATTTGGGCGAACTGTTGAAATGAAGATTGAAATTGTTCGATTGACTTCTCTTGAAAGGCAATCACGGATTGATAAAATAAAACATGCATCAGCCCATTACGATCACCACATTCTTGAAACAGTTGCTGGGCTTTTATTAACAGCTCCTTCGCCTGTGCCGTTTCATGCTGGGAAACAATGATTTTCACCTCTGCTATGAGAATTAGCGCCGTCATCCAAGCATCCTGGACCTGTTCCGTTTCCTGTAAGCCAAGCGCTAAATATTTCTTAGCAGCTTCCATATCCCCTAGCATATGTTTGACAATGGCCAGTCCCATATATGGTTCTGCCTTAACCCGTGAGATATTGATCGTATTCATTAATGTCAATGCTTTTTCATAGGCGTGACAGGCACCTTGATAATCTGGGTACTCCATTAATAACAATGCATGAGCTTTTCGAATATAGCCAACGGCCTCAATGAAGACAGACTTTTCACGTAAACCTCTCTGAATACCATGCTGGGCCGCATACCAAGCATCCTTTCCTTCCCCTAACAATGTATAGACAAAAGCTGCTAACAATTCACTTTCACGATGAGTTGCGACGAGCTGAGGTGGTAATTCAAGCCGTTTTCCTAATAATTCCTTTGCCTCTTGCAACTGCCCTGTGCGCAGTAAGACACGTACATCGACATTGGCTCGTTGTACAACATCCTCTGGTAAAGCCACATCTTCGATAAATAATTGTGCCCCCTTTGCCTTTCCTAAATTCACTAAATTTTCAGCGTATTGACGCTGGAGCTCTACTAATTCCGTCTTCGGTAAGGGCGTATATTTGGCGAGCTCTAAAGCTTTTTCTAAATGAGGTTCTGCCAATGCTGGTTGAATCGTGTCTAAATAGATATGAGCTAATCCTGCTTGTGCTTTTGTCACATAAACATCATCCAGCTGCCGCTGTGCAATGGTTGCACATTTCTCATAGGATTGCTTAGCTTTTTCATAAAAAGCACGGTAGCGATGGCATTCTCCCTCAAAATAATATAATTTATAAAACTTTGTTTTTTCTTGTACGGTAAAGCGATTGATTTTTTCTAATAACCATTCAAATTGACCAGCTCGAATTAATGACTCTGCATGGAGCTGTAAGAGCTCTCCGCAAAAATTGGGATCATTCGTTTTAAAGGCATGATAAAGGGCAGCTTGAACATTATGTTGATTCGCATAAAACAACGCTGCTTGTTGATGAAGGTCATTATATTGCTGCGGATACTGTTGCCATTTTATTTCTAAAAAACGACTAAACAACGCATGGAATCGATATATGCCATCTGTTGTGGCGGGCTGAATAAAAACATGGCGTTGCGTGAATGGATTCAACATTTGTGCAAGTTCAGAGCCATAAAAATCCTCTAATAATTTTGCTGAAAAGTTTGGAAAAATCGCCAATTTTAAGATAATTTCTTGCTCAGTGGATGTCATCGTACTATAAACTTCTTCCGACAAATAGCGGAAGAGATCATTTGTCGGGATGGTTAGCCAATGATCTAAAGGAGCATGATGCCATTGCTCTGCTAGTAAAGAAATGCTAATAGCCCAACCTTCTGTTATTTCCAAAATTTTTGCGACTTCAGAGCTTGATAAATGCACATCGACATAATCTTCAAAAAATACAGCAATTTCCTCGTTTGAAAATGCTAGCTCCTTCTCTGTAATAACTAGTAATCTTTTTTGTAGCTTTAATTTCCTCGTGATATCCCAATTAGGTAATGTTCTAGAGGCGATAATGAAATGAACAGTTGGCGGCGCAAACTCAATGATTTTCTCCATTAAATAATTTATGTGAAATACATGATCGACGAGATGATAGTCATCTATAACAATTAGGAGCGTCTCATCGATGTTACATAAGCAATTGACAAACAGCTTATACCAGCGATTGAGCTCCTCCATTTTCGGAAAGCGAGATAATTGGTCCCATGTATCAAATGTCTGACCAAAATTAGGCACAATTCGTTGTACACTGAAAAAAAGGTGCGTTAAAAAGGGTAAAATCGTATCATCTTCATCAGAAACACTGTACCAGGAAAAACGTCGAGATTCGTGGTAAAGAAATTGAGTGAGGGTAGTCGTCTTGCCATACCCTGCCCCACTATGAATAAGTGTGCATGTATGCTGATGACTTTTTTTTAATGTTCTCATTAGTGACGCTCGATTAATACAATGATTGGATGGATTTGGTGCTATACATTTGGATTGTATGATAATATCTGTCATGGAAACGATAACCTCCATTTGTGTAAGGTTACAAAAATTCGGATTATTAAATTATTGACAGTTTACCATATTTTAATAGCTTTGATGGAAATAAATAAAAAACCCGACTATCAAATAATGATAATCGGGCTTTTGTTCTATGATTATAGTAATTCTTTACGTAATTCTGCAGCTGATTTTGGTGAAAGCAGGCTGAATGGGATATCAAATACTGTTTTCGCCCCTTTATCACCAGCTTGGCTTAGACGGTGTGCTGCACGCGCATAAGCGACTAAAACACTAGACGTGAAGTTTGGATTACTTTCTAATTTTAATGAGAATTCAAGAATTTGTTTATCGTTTGCACCACTATCACCACTGCGGATCACAAAACCACCATGTGGCATACCTGTGTGGTTTGCTGTAAATTCTTCTTCAGAAATGAAGTTTACAGTTGTGTTATATTCATCGAAGTAGTTAGGCATTGTCACAATTTCTTGTTCAACTTTTGCCGCATCAGCGCCGTCTTCTAGTACAACCCAGCATTCACGAGCATGTTTCTCACGTGTTGTTAGCTCTGGATTTTCACCATTACGTACACGATCTACTGCTTCTTTAATAGGTAAAGTGTATTGTACAGCATTTTTAACGCCTTCGATACGACGAACCGCATCTGAGTGACCTTGACTTAGACCATCTCCCCAGAAAGTATACGTTGTACCAACTGGTAATACAGATTCACCTAATAGACGATTTAATGAGAATAAACCTGGATCCCAACCAACTGAGATGACAGATACTTTGCCAGACTTTTGAGCTGCTGCATCAACCGCATCGAAAAATTCAGGAATTTTCGCATGTGTATCGAAGCTATCAATTGTATTAAACCATTGAGCAAAATGTGGACCTTGCTCTGGTAAATCTGTTGCCGAGCCCCCACATAAAATCATAACATCAATGTCATTTTGGAATTTTTCAGCGTCCTCTACTAAATATACGCTCGCATTGCTAGCTACGTTTACTGTTGAAGGGTCTCGACGTGTGAACACCGCTACTACTTCCATATCTGGATTTTGTGATATAGCATACTCCACACCACGACCTAAATTTCCATAACCTACAATACCTACTCGAATTGCACTCATTAAAATTCCTCCTCACGATTACGCGACTTTGTGAAAACCTTCACGTTAAATCTAACTACAATAATACTTCGTGTTAGAAAAATTCACAATAGTTTGAGTATGAGTTTTTTTGAAAGAATATATATCAGTTTTCTATGATTTTTATCCAATGATGGTATGAATACGGTTACAAATTACTAAATATTCCATGAACCTTTAAGTTTTCGTTAAAGCCTTGTAAATGACGGCTATTTTTCAAACCAGTCTTGTACAATAAATGTAACGACAAAAGGGGGCATGTTGAATGAAAAGTACTGGTTACTCATTAAGCACAACAACGGCACAAGGAGAACTACTTGCATTCCATATGACACAAAATTCTGTGGATCACAACAGTGAAGCGATTCAAACTGTAAGGAAGCCACTTGAAAGTTTTTCACCAAACAAACATTTATGTATCGGTGTTCTACCTTTTGACGTTATGGAAGGCACCTTAGACAAATCCATCCAAAAGAACAGGGTTAATGAAGTCGACTTTTATAATAGCAGTAAGGAAATTGCTCGCTGGCTCATAAAAAAAAGTGAATACAACAAATCTGGCCATGACTTCTTAACTTGAAGTCTGAAGAACAGTATTATCGAGCCTAGATCAACTCCTCCTATTTTTAATTCCCCAACTACTGAATCTCCTGAGCCAATTGTGCAAGGCGCTTTTCATCAATAATATGGTAGCCCGTCTTACGTTTCTCTAAAATCTTCTCCTCACAAAACTGAGCCAATACATATAATAAATGGCGATAGGAAACCCCTAAATACTCACAGATTTCTGTATGTTTTTCCTTATAGACACCCTGATCAGCCGATAATTGGATAAATGCGGCTAAACGACTTTCAAAAGGATATGCCTGATTTTGTGTATATTTAGAGGTCATTTTTGTTGCCTTCTCCCCTAAAAATACGCAAAGTCGGCGTAAAAATAATACATCAGCAAGTAACTTTTCCTTACATGACTGAGTAATGGAGTAACAAATTGTCTTCGTTACTGTTTGAATTCCCTTCGTATATCTTGCCTCATTTAGTAATTCTATTTCTCCCATAAATAAAGGTCCCTCTAAATATTCGATAAGCGATACCTTGCCATTCTTATGTGTCATATAAAGCTTCGCCTTGCCCTCAATCATGTAATACAATGTTTCTGGAAAGGAGCCTTCCTGGAAAATCCATTCTCCTTTATCGAATTCACAAACTTCTAAATAGGGATCAATATCGAATGAGAAAAAATCATGGATCGGATATTTTTCGAGATAATGGGTGCGATTTTCTGCTGTTAGAATATGCATTTTTTACTCTCTCCTCTGAAAAATATGAGATATCTCACATTATTGTAACGATGAACGTGCTATTATTCAACATAGTTAAATGGAGGTACGGTAAATTTATGAATAATCAACGATGGCTTTCTCAAAATTTCTTTACATTTTTTATTACTTGGGGCATATTCTTACCCTACTGGACAGGGTGGCTTGTGGATGCTAAACATCTGACTGTGTCGCAGGCAAGCGTTGTAATGGGCTGTGGGTTACTCGCCCGTGCCACGTCTAATCTTTTCTTCTTCCCTACGCTTGCTAAATATGTAAACAATAAACGACTCATTACCATTTTAGCAGTCGGTGCTCTTCTGACAGCACTGCTGTACATACCTAGTTCGGGCTTTAGCGCATTATTAGTTGTAACTATTTTATTTAGTATTTTTTACCCAGCACTGTTACCAGCTGTAGAAAGTAGTGCCGCAACGCTTGTCCAATACGGCAACATTCATTATGGTAAAAGCCGCTCCTATGGTTCCTTTGGCTTTGTTATTGCCGTATTAATTATTAGTATGCTAACAGGAGTATTCGGTAAAAATATTATCTTTTGGAGCATGATCGTTGGTTTAGTTGGCATGCTGCTGATGCAGCAATTCGCTACACCAAAGGAATTGCTTATTGTACCGACAAAAGAGCAACGTGCAAAATCATTGTCCATGAAAACACTATGGAATATTAAAGGCTTCCCAATTGTGTTATTCATTGTTATTTTATTGCAAGGGGCACATGCCTCCTATTATAGCTACGGTTATATATACTTGGAAGACTTACATGTAGATCCATTTTATATGGGCATGATTATTAACATCGCAGTTATTTGTGAAATTTTATACTTTATGAAGGCCGATACATTATTTACGAAATGGCGTTCTTCTTCTTTATTACTGTTAGCAGCTAGCGGGTCTTCTTTACGTTGGTTACTAATATTTATGTTCCCAAATGTTTGGGTATTTATTGCCTCTCAAACTTTGCATGCGTTATCCTTTGCCCTGGCACATTTTGCTTTTATTCGTTATCTAACGCAAACCCTACCAAAGGAGCAAATTCCAAACGCACAGGGTATATATTCTGCATTAGCGATGGGGTTAAGTACGGCCATCCTGACATTTTTGGGAGGCTATTTATACGAAATATCGCCTGGTTTGTCCTTTGCAGCTATGTTAATTTGTACTGTTCCAGCCATCGCTATAGTGCTCATGACACGACGCAAATATCAATATTAATATGAAACGCAGGTGAGAATGACTTCACCTGCGTTTTTCATTTCGGATAATAGGAAAATCCAGGATATTTCACCACAGGCCACTTTTCTTTTCTTAGCGCTTGTATTAGCTCCGGGCCAACATGTAGATTGCTTTGTACTAGTTCGGTTGGTGTTAGCGCCATCCATTGATTTAAAGAGACGTCCTGGAAACGGTCACTTTTAAACATTTCTAAAAACCATAATGGCTCCGTACCCGTATTTTCAATGTAGTGTCCGGTCGCAAACGGCACATAGCCGACATCTCCTGCACGATAATCGAATGTTCGTGCAGTTCCATCCCCAGTGAAAACCGTCATACGCCCTTTTCCTTGTAGATAATATTGCCATTCATCATTATTCGGATGCCAATGCAGCTCCCGCATTGCCCCAGGCTCAATCTCCACTAATGCTGCCGCAATATTTTTAGAGATTGGGAAATTGGTCGAATCAACAATACGCACACTTCCACCTGGTGTTTTCAAGGGTGGCTGAGCTAGCAAACGGTGCTTAAAGGTTTGTGGCACCTTACCATAGGGAGATTGAATTTTTTGCGAGTCAATCGATCCAGGAACAGTGTCTTGATAAATATACACCTGTTCACTCGGAATATCATCAAAGGCACTAATCGGTACACCAAAGTTCGCTGACAGCACTTCCTTTGGTGTATGAGCAAACCAATCTGAAATTGAAAGTGTATTGAGATCAGAAAAATTCCCATCATCAAAGACTAATAAAAATTCACAGCCACCCGCTAATCCTTGTATGGAATGAGGAATTCCTGGTGGGAAATACCACAAATCCCCTGGACCTACATCCGCAATAAAGTTACAGCCATTTTGATCGACTGCCGTAATACGCGCATGCCCCAATAGCATATATGACCACTCTGCCTGCTGATGCCAGTGTAGCTCACGTACGCCCCCCGGTGTCAAACTCATATTAACACCTGCCATTGTTGTCGCAATTGGTAATTCACGGACCGTAATTTCGCGCGACCAGCCCCCTTGATTCAAGGTCATATGCGTGTCTGAAAATGAAAATCGTAGGTTTGGAATCAAACCTGCATCTGTTGTCGGCGGCACGAGCATATCTGGATTTTCTAAATCTCGCATAATATCGCGTGGCCCTTTATCTATGCCTCCTGCCCCATCACTACGCATAGGCTGAGGCACCTGAAAATAACCTGACGACATATTTTCCAATTATTCACCTCTTTATGTTAGAAATCGAACTAAAATGCTATGATTCTCTAAAATGTATGGGTATACAGCTTGGATTATGCACTTTACTTTCAGGGACGGTTTTCACCTATCATTTCGTTTCACCTATTTTGAATGCTCCTTTTACTTCTTGCAAACTGTACAGCCATCATGTACGGGCGTTACAAAATATCCGTAGCCTCCATCACACATTCATGCAAAATGTCTAATCCTTCCTCCAATTCCTCGTAGGTTGCGTAGGCATAGGATAATCGAACATGATGCTGATCCTGAAGATCGTAAATATAGCCTGGATTAATTAAAACACGACGCTGTAATAGCTTGAGAAAGAAATCCTTATCCACAACAGGCTTGTGGAACTTAAGCCAAATGTAAAAGCCCCCCTTTGGCTTATGCCAGTCAGCCACCCCTCTAAATTTCTCTTGTAAAATTCGTTCCGTAAAATCAGCACGATTCTGTAATTGTTGACGTAAACGTATTAAATGTTTTTGATATTTTCCTGACCGCAGCCAGTGCAGCACAATTTCTTGTGAAATAGCACTGGAGCCATAGTCTGTTTGCATTTTTATATCCGCCAATCGTTCAATAACTGTCGTTGGTCCAATTAGCCACCCAATGCGTAATCCAGGGCTTAAGGTTTTCGAGACACTACCAATATAAAGAACCTGTCCACTACTATCCATTGCCTTTATCGGTGGTAATGGGTCCTCAAAAAGCAATTCATGGTAAACATCATCCTCAATTATAGGAATGCGTTCTGCTTGGCAAACCTCATAGAGCTGCTTTTTTTCCAAAGAAGTCCATACATGGTTGGTTGGATTATGCAAGGTAGGAATGGCATAAAACACGGCTTGTTTTTTTCGCTTCCTTTGAGATAGCGTCTGAGCAAGCTGTTCATCACGTTGTATCCCAATCATTTGCATCCCAACCGATTGAAATGGATGAACAGAATTCAAATAGGAGGTTGGTTCCTGAAAAACGATGGACCCTTGCTCTAATAAACCAACGGCAATTAACTGTAAAGCTTGTAGTGCGCCAGAGACAATACAAACGTTCTGAGGCTCCGCTTCGATGCCTCGTTTTTGTACATAATCACAAATAGCTGCCCGGAGTTCTTCATTACCCTGTGGGGATGAGTAGCCTAATGTTTTGGGCTGCAATGAAAGCTCCCTTAGTGAAGCTTCAATTTCCACTGTTGGTAACAGACTCGGTGCTAGTTCTCCTGTTCCTAATCGAATCACATCATCTCTCTGCTCATATTCGTTAATTAATTGGATCGTATGATAATTTGGCTTATGCAGGCTCGTTTCAATATAGTTTTGCCAATTTGGCTGTGTTTGTTGAAGGAGAGCATGCCAGGAATTGCGAGTGACATAAACTCCTGAGCCTACCGTTGCTTCAAGAATGCCCATCGCCTTTAATTCCTCTAAAGCCTGTTGAACTGTACTGCGATTCACGCCAAATTGCATGGCCAACTGTCTTTGAGTAGGTAGTTTGGTCCCTGCTGCCCAATCACCTCTTTCGACTTGTGCAGTTACCCATTGAACAATTTGTTGTTGTAATGTGCTGTCACTTTGTCTATTTGGCTGCCAGCTCATAATCATCACCTTCCATATAAAATTGGGTGGATAAAAAACCATCCAATTGGTCGTTTTCTTTTAGTTATACCATAGCTAAAATGAATAAGGAAAGGAGGGATTGATCGTTGGAAGCATTTTTTCATGGCATCATTTTAGCATTCGGTCTCATTTTGCCACTAGGCGTACAAAATGTTTTTGTTTTTTCACAAGGTGCTACACAGCCAACTATATGGCGCGCTCTGCCAGCAAGTGTGACAGCTGCTATTTGCGACACAATGCTAATTTTACTGGCAGTTTTTGGTCTATCATTAATCGTCCTACAATTTGAATGGTTACGTATTACCTTGATGTCGGTTGGTATATTGTTCTTACTTTATATGGGCTATACGATTTGGCGCTCTAGTCCAGCAACTGCCGATCAGAGTGAAGCACTTCCCGTAAAAAAACAAATTCTTTTTGCACTTTCTGTGTCACTTCTGAATCCACATGCCATATTAGATACGATTGGGGTTATTGGCACAAGTGCCTTAAAATATAGTGGTACAGAGCAAATTATTTTCACTACAGCATGTGTCCTCATTTCATGGCTATGGTTTTTCGGCCTTACTTTGACCGGAGCCTCTTTCCAAAAGATAGATAGCTCTGGTAATCTGATGAGAATTTTTAATAAATGCTCAGCCATTTTTATTTGGGCAACAGCTTGTTATCTCGCTTTTGGCTTACTGTAACCTACATAGAAAATGCTCAGGATTTCTCCTGAGCATTTCTTTTATAAGGAGACAAAAACCATGAGCTTTTCATCAAACAGCTCTGTTTCTGCCGATCTCCCCTCTGGCCATTCTTCGCCATAATGTATTGATTTGACTAATACATTGGCTTGTAATAGCGCTTCATGCTGCTGAATGATGGAAAGTACCTCTTCACTACCGCGAAAGGCAATTGATATATATTGTTCAACAGGCAGCTGCCACTTTTTACGAGAATCTTGGATGAACCGAATTAATTCTCGCATTTGCCCCTCTTGTAGCAAACTCTCGGTTAGTTGAACATTCATCAATACACGGCAAGTGTTATCTTCAGCTAAAATATAGTGGTCTTTGACAATTGCTTCAGCTATGACATGGCTTGATAACAAATTTAGCTGCTGCCCTTCTAACATGATTGGTAATTCCGCATTTCGCTGTAGCTGTTCTTTCTCTTGATCCGTTAACGTCATCATATACGACTTTACTTGATTGACCTTTGAGCCAAATGCGGCACCAGCTGTTTTAAAATTAAGCTTATATTGGATGCTTTCATATGCAGAGAAATCATGTGTCCATTTGCAAGCTTTCATGTTTAATTCTTCTTGAATTAGCTCGCTATAGGCTTGATAATCAGTCAGCTCTCCAGAAAGAGCCACAATAAGCTCACTTAAGGGCTGTTTAACCTTCATCCCCTGACTATTACGAATACTCCTGCCAAGCTCTACAACTGTTAAAACCGTAGCCATTTCTTGTTCAAGCTGGCGATTCACTAGTTTTTCGTCGTAGAGTGGATAGTCTTCAATATGCACACTCTTGCCTGTTAATTGTCGGTAAATATCCTCTGTGATAAAGGGTGTAAATGGTGCAAGTAATCGGCAAATGTTCGTTAAAACCTCATAAAGGGTACTAAATGCGCCCCGTTTATCCGCTGTCAGCCCATGTGCCCAAAATCTGGCACGTGATCGACGAATGTACCAATTACTTAGCTCCTCCATTAATTGTGCTATTTCCCTTGTTGCATGTGTAAATTGATATTCCTCCATAGCTGCTGTCACAAGCTGGATTGTATGATGCAATCGGGACAATATCCACTGATCTAAAGGTGTTCGTGTACCAGTATTTATAGCATCATACTTAAATTCATCAATGTTGGCATAGAGCTGATAAAATTTAAAGGTATTATCCAATGTATCTACTAGCTTTGATTTAGCATCCACCACAATCTTTTTGGAAAAACGCTTTGGATTCCAAGGGGAGCTATCAACTAAAAACGCCCAACGTAATGCATCCGCTCCATATTGCTCTATTAACTCTACAGGCTCTATAGCATTGCCTTTACTTTTTGACATCTTTTGTCCATGTTCATCTAACACATGCCCTAACGATAACACCTGTTTATAAGCTGGCTTTCCTGTAAATAACGTCGATACCGCTAATAAGCTATAGAAAAAACCTCGAGTTTGGTCGATCCCCTCAATTACAACATCTGCCGGAAACTGATTGTGAAAAGTTTTAACATCTTCGAAAGGATAATGTTGCTGGGCAAAAGGCATTGAGCCGCTGTCAAACCATACATCAATTACCTCTGGTGTACGTGTCATATCCCCTTGACAAGTAGGACAAGTACAAACAATTTCATCAATAAATGGTTTATGAAGCTCGATTTGTTGATCGACATCTCCCTTGGCTAATTTTCTTAACGCCTCGATACTGTTTGGAGCCTCCTCATGCCCGCAATCCTGACAAATCCAGACATTCAACGGTGTGCCCCAATAGCGGTTACGGCTTATATTCCAATCCACTATCTGTTCGAGAAAATGGCCAAATCGACCGTCCTTAATATGATTAGGATACCAAGTCACTTGCTGATTGTTTTGTAATAATTGCTCTTTTAAAGCGGTCATTTTGATAAACCAGCTATCCGTTGCATAGTACAATAATGGAGAATCACAGCGCCAGCAATGCGGGTAGCTATGCTCATATTTTTCTTTACGAAATAAGAGCTCCTTTTTCGCAAGCATTTTTATAATGTCCACATCACAATCTTTTACAAATCGTCCGACAAGCTCTGGCACCTCTTCTGTGTAACAGCCTTTCAGATCCACTACATTGACAAAGGACAAGCCATGCTGTTGAACCGTTTTATAATCGTCCTCCCCATATGCTGGAGCAATATGCACAATCCCTGTACCGCTATTCTCCGTGACATAATCAGCCATCACGACAACATGACCTTGATGAACCGTTACAAATGAAAATGGTGGCTGATAAGACACACCAGCAAATTCCTGCCCAGTATGCTCACTTAAAATTTCCACAGCTTCAGTGAAAACCTTAGAAACCAATGATTTAGCTAGAATAAATACTTGATCCCCTTGCTTTACCCGTACATATTGTAGAGATGGATTCATCGCTAATGCCACATTGGCAGGTAATGTCCATGGTGTTGTTGTCCAGCCTAAGAAGTATTCATCACGATCAGCAAGCTTAAACATGGCTGTGGCAGATAAATCTTTCACATCCTTATAGCCCTGTGCTACCTCATGTGAGCTTAAGGATGTTTGACAACTGGGGCAATATGGTGAAACTCGATGCCCTTTATATAAAAGTTGTTCCTTATGAACATGGCTTAAAATATGCCACACTGATTCTATATAGTCATTACTTAATGTAAGATATGGATCATCCATATCCAGCCAATAACCAAGCTGCTCTGTAAAGGAACGCCATTTTTGTTCGTAGGTAAAAACACTATTTTTACATGCTTGAATAAAACGCTCCACTCCATAATTTTCAATCTCCTGCTTCCCAGATATACCTAATGCCTTTTCTACTCCTAGTTCTACAGGTAAACCATGTGTATCCCAGCCTGCTTTTCGCTCAACTAAATAGCCTTGCA
This sequence comes from Lysinibacillus sp. A1, assembly GCF_000801965.1. Lineage (NCBI taxonomy): Bacteria > Bacillati > Bacillota > Bacilli > Caryophanales > Bacillaceae > Lysinibacillus > Lysinibacillus sp. A1. The sequence goes on along the minus strand of NZ_JSZM01000041.1, from coordinate 12,701 downwards.
TAGTTTTATAGCGGGCCACTACATCTTTTATTGTTCTTCCAAAGGCATGCCCGACATGGGGTAAACCATTTGCTGTGGGTGGTCCCTCATAAAATACAAAGGGTTGCTGTCCAGCTCTATTTGTAACGGAAGCTAAAAACGTTCCCTCTTGCTCCCATAATGCCCGTATCCGATTTTCTCGTTCAAGCGTCGTTTCCTTCTTTTGTTCTGCTTTCATTTTATTTCCTCCTATACAATATTATTTTGTATAAAAGGCATACAAAAAACCCCGTCCCAAGGTAAGGGACGGGGTTAACCGCGAATACCACCCTAATTCTATTGACACCTTAGTCAATAGCACTCAGCAACGTACTATCATACGTGTTCTTTTTAACGGTAGACACCCGGGTTAGCTTACTATTTTCAGCTAACCTTCTCAGAGAGGATTTTCATGTAACACCTGCACACCGACTTCCACCAAATGTCGGCTCTCTGTAGAACAAAATGAAACATTACTTTTTCTCATCAACGAAGTTGTATGCTTTTATTGTCACTCATCTTATCAAATTACCAATTGTCTGTCAACGATGGACAACCTCAATTTATTTCGTTTAGACAAGTGACAATACTTTACAACAGACTCCCTTATTGAAAATTGTTAGTCGATACTGCTTTGCCAAGCATATCGCTATAGGGCACCTTCACTCGATCACCCTTCTCAAAACAGCCGATGTCTCATGAAACTTACATATTATCGTTTAGACCCGTAAATGGTGTGATCATCTTTTTTTCATTTGAAGATAATACGATATTCGTAGAGGGGGTACCATAGGGCATGGTCGCATCAATAAATTGTTCTAATGTTTCCACTGAATAGGTTGCTAGTTTAACAATATAGCTGATCTCCCCTGCTACACGATAGCATTCAAGAACATCCGGGTGGCTATTACAAAAAGCAGATAGACTTTTACAATCGATGGATTTAAATAAAATAATCGCCTGAATGGTACGTTTCATTTTTTTGATGTTCACTTTAGCGTGATATCCTTCAATTACACCTTGTTCCTCGAGTTTTTTGACGCGTTCGATTACCGCAGGAGAAGATAAATGAACGATAGCGGCTAATTCCTTCATCGAGATTTTGGCATTCTGCTGTAACTGCTGTAAAATTTGAGTATCAATTTGATCCACCATTAATCACCTTTCTTAATCAACTTTTTTTCATATAATTCCTGTTTTAATAAGGAGATTTATCTAAAATACATTATACAGCTTCTGTTTTCAGTTGGCTTCTTTGATTACAATAAAAGCATAAAGGAGGCAGAAACAAATGAAAAAAATAATGTTACTTTTAGCAAATGGCTTTGAGGCTGTGGAAGCAAGTGTTTTTACAGATGTACTTGGTTGGAATAAATGGGAAGGTGATGGATCAACAGAGGTTGTCACTGTAGGATTACATACACAGCTTCAATGCACATGGAATTTTAAGGTCGCTCCTGAAAAATTACTCCATGACATTGATTTAGCAGAATTTGATGCTTTGGCTATTCCAGGTGGCTTTGAGGAAGCGGGCTTTTATGAGGATGCCTTTAGCGAGGAATTTCAAATGGTTGTCCGGCATTTTCATGATCAGCAAAAGCCAATTGCAACGATCTGTGTAGCTTCCATAATATTGGGACATAGCGGTATACTCCACAATCGTAAGGCGACAACCTATAACCATCCAACTAGTAAACGATTAGCACAGTTAGAAAGCTACGGTGCGACTATTGTCAATGAGCGAATTGTGCAAACAGATCATATTATTACTTCCTCCAATCCAGGAACTGCCTTTGATGTAGCCTTTCGCTTACTAGAAACACTGACATCTACCACAAATACAGCAAGAGTAAAAGACTTAATGGGTTTTCATTAATTGATAAAAAAGTAGGCTACACTATGTATTTGGCGTAACCTACTTTTAACTTCACTCTTATTTGCTTACTGGTGGCACTGTTTCAGTTGTGCTTAAATCTATTTCCTTCGCATTGTCTAGTACATCTTTTGGAATTGTAATTGTCGTCACAGCATTGAAATCATGATATTTGATAGTCATTTGCTGTTTTGTTTTGATCGTATTGCCTTCTACTTTCATGCTTAATGACATATCCATAGCAATTTCTTCAACATCAAATGTCTTTTTATTAATCACTAATTTGTAAGTAAGGCTATCAAAAGACATATTGCCTAATTGTCCATCCAAATCAGCATCCATTCCTAAATCCATGTCACCAATCTGTTGCTTCACCAACTCTGTGAATTTATCACCAGCACCTTTCAAGGTTAATTCATAACGGTCTGCTGTTTCCTTTAAAGTGAAATCCTCAGCAAATGATTGAAGCATCTCTAATTGCTCCGCTGCATCTGGCTGCATGCCTGTTTGGCTGAGAACATCTTCAAATAATTGTTTCGGGAATTTTACCCAAGCCTTCTGGTCTGCCTCATACATATACATACCATCTTTAGCCGTCATATACATTTTAATTGGCAAATTAATCGCTTCACCACTTGTTGGCTCTGTTAATGACATCGTACCATCTGCAAAGAATTGCATCGGTTCTGTAACAATCTCCATCTTCATATTGCCTTTAGAATCCATTTTCATGGTTTCCTGACCATCTTTTGCTTCTACTGATTGAGATATTGTCATTGTAGCTTTCATGCTTTTTAATTCTTTTTGCTTAGCTAATGCTTTCGTGAACACTTCTTCTAGCAAAGCATGATCGTTTGCTTCAGGTTTTTCTTCTGTTACCGGCTCCTCATCTTCCCCAGTTGAAGGCTGATCTAAGCCTAAGGCGTTAACAATAAATGTCGCTAACTGACCACGTGTTACATTTTTATCCACCCCGAATTCTGTTGCCGTCACGCCCTTCGCAATTCCTGCTTCATACAATGCCGTTACAGCATCTGCAAACGGACTAGTTTGAGGTACATCCGTAAATGGACTTTTTCCTTCTGCTGTTAAGCCTGTTGCCTGTGCCACCATAACTGCCATCTGACCACGCGTAATCGTCTCATCAGGGCGGAAAGTATCATCCTCATAGCCATTTACAGCACCTAAATTAACCAATGTAACAATCGCCTTATAGTATGGACTATTTGAATCGACATCCTTGAAATTCGGATTTTCATCATCTGTTGTTGTAAGATCGAAAGCCCCCGCAATCATCTTCACTGCTTGTCCGCGTGTTACATCCTGTGTTGGTTTAAATGTTCCATCAGGAAAACCATTAATTATATCAGCTGCATGTAATGTTGAAATACTTTTATAATGTGCATAATCTTCACTTACATCTTTAAATGGACTAGCTGCCGATGCAGGTACAACAGCTACAGCCGTAATGGCTACCGCCGAAGTTGCCGCCATAAAAAACTTACTTTTTTTCTTTGTCATGATCATTCTTCCCCCATTTATGTAAAAATTTAAAGGCTTACCCTTTAATTTTATATAAACATTTGGGAAAATGCTATGTATTTGGAAATTTTCAAGCTTCTTGGTTTTTTCGCTCTGTCACATTTAGCGCTTTAGCCGTCACTTTTGCCTCGCTATCCGTCACTTTCTCCGTTTTATCCGTCACTTTAGCTGTTCTCTCCTTTTATCTCCATGACCTCATAACAAGTGCAAACAAAAAAGCCGACCTCCTAAGAGATCGGCTTGTGAATGTTATGATTACTCAGCAGCTTTTGCGCGTAGAACCATTTGTAGGATACCACCATGACGGTAGTAGTCTACTTCTACTTCTGAGTCGAAACGAGCTAAAGCTTGGAAAGTTTTAACTGTGCCGTCTTCAGATTTAGCAGTTACTGTTAAGATTTCACGTGGTTTCACGTTATCAGTAATGTTTACAGAGATTTCTTCTTTACCAGTTAAGCCTAGAGTTTCAGCAGATTCACCTGGCATGAATTGAAGTGGAAGAACACCCATCATTACTAAGTTAGAACGGTGGATACGCTCGTAAGATTGTGCGATAACAGTTTTCACGCCAAGTAGGAATGTACCTTTCGCAGCCCAGTCACGAGAAGAACCCATACCGTAGTCGTTACCAGCAAGTACGACTAAGCCAGTACCTTGCTCTTGGTATTTCATACATGCGTCATAGATGTACTCTACGTCGCCTGTTGGCCAGTAAGTAGTGAATCCACCTTCTGTACCTGGAGCAACTTGGTTACGGATACGGATGTTTGCAAATGTACCACGCATCATTACTTCGTGGTTACCACGACGAGAACCATAAGAGTTGAAGTCACGGATTGCAACACCGTTTTCAATTAAATATTTACCTGCAGGTGTATCTTTACCGATCGCACCAGCTGGAGAAATATGGTCAGTTGTGATTGAGTCACCGAACTTCGCCATAATGCGTAAGCCATCTAAGCCTTTAATAGCTTCTGGCTCTTTTGCAAGACCTTGGAAGAATGGTGGGTTTTGGATGTAAGTTGATTTGTCATCAAATGTGTATAGAGACTCAGTTGATGTTTCAATTGCATTCCATTTTTCGTTCGCTGTGAATACAGTTTCGTATTCTTTTTGGAATAATTCACGGTTAACTACAGTACCTAATACTGCGTTAACTTCTTCAGTTGAAGGCCAGATATCAGCGAAGAATACTTCGTTGCCATCTTTGTCTTTACCGAATGAATCTTTTTGTAGGTCAACATCCACTGTACCTGCAAGTGCATAAGCAACAACAAGTGGTGGAGAAGCTAAGTAGTTAGCTTTTACAAGTGGGTGTACACGACCTTCGAAGTTACGGTTACCAGAAAGAACTGATGTTACGAATAAGTCATTTTCTTTAATTGCATCTTCGATTTCAGGTAATAATGGACCTGAGTTACCGATACATGTTGTACAACCGTAACCTACAGTGTTGAAACCGATTTGGTCAAGGTAAGTTTGTAAACCTGAATCTTCAAGGTAACCAGTTACAACTTTAGAACCTGGTGCTAAAGAAGTTTTAACCCATTTAGGTACTGTTAGACCTTTTTCTACAGCTTTTTTCGCTACTAAGCCCGCAGCAATTAATACGTATGGGTTAGATGTATTTGTACAAGAAGTGATCGCAGCGATTGCAACAGCACCTGTTGGAATTTCTACATCGCCTTCAGCGAATTTTGCTACAGATGTTTTTGCGAATTCATCTTCTGTTAAACCGAAACCTTGTGTACCTTGAGGTGCCACTACTGCTTCTTTGTAACGAGAACGCATTTGAGATAGTGGAATTAAGTCTTGTGGACGTTTTGGACCAGAAAGGTTTGGTTCGATTTCAGCTAAGTTTACTTCTAATACGTCAGTGTAAACTGGCTCTAAAGTTGGATCGAAGAACATGTGGTTAGACTTTAAGTAAGATTCTACAACCGCGATGTGCTCTTCGTCACGACCAGTTAAACGCATGTAGTTTAATGATTCTTCGTCAATTGCGAAGTAACCACATGTAGCACCATATTCAGGAGCCATGTTAGAGATTGTCGCACGGTCAGCTAGTGGTAATTTAGATACGCCAGGTCCGAAGAACTCAACGAATTTACCAACTACGCCACGTTGACGTAATACTTGTGTTACTTTTAATGCTAAGTCAGTAGCAGTAGTTCCGTTTGGAAGGTCGCCCACTAATTTAACACCGATAACTTCTGGAATTGGGAAGTATGAAGGTTGACCAAGCATACCTGCTTCAGCTTCGATACCACCTACGCCCCATCCAAGAACGCCAATACCGTTGATCATTGTTGTATGAGAGTCAGTACCTACTACTGAATCTGGGAATGTTTCGAATGTGCCGTCAGCATTTTCGTTTACGTGTACAACTGGAGCTAAGTACTCTAAGTTTACTTGGTGAACGATACCTGTTGCTGGTGGTACAGCACGGAAGTTATTGTAAGCAGTTTGAGCCCATTTTAAGAAGTTATAACGCTCAGCGTTACGTTCAAATTCTAGGTCCATGTTTGCTTGTAATGCAGATGCATTACCGTATTTGTCAACTTGTACTGAGTGGTCAATTACAAGGTCAACTGGAATAGCAGGGTTGATTTTGCTTGGGTCGCCGCCCATTTCCTTCATTGCTGAACGAAGAGATGCAAGGTCAACAACTACTGGAACACCAGTAAAGTCTTGTAATACAACGCGAGAAGGCTTGAATGGTACTTCTGCTTCTGGATCAGCACCATTGCCCCATTTTGCTAATTCGTTTACGTGCTCTTCTTTAATTACATATGCATCATATTGACGTAAAACAGATTCTAATAAAACTTTAATTGAGTAAGGAAGGTTTGAAACTTTTGCAACGCCAGCTTTTTCAATCGCAGCTAAGTCATAGTAATTGTAAGTTTTACCATTTACTTCGAATGATGCGCGGCTGTTGTGTAAATTACCTTGTGCCATTTGCGGATCCCCCTAAATATATCTTTTTGAAAAGGCTTTATAAAAGTGTAGCATCTTTTCTCCAATACCCATGATAACGTATTTATATTCATAAGTAAATTACATTAATATTATCTTTTTTGATAAGCATAACTTATGACCTTGGTTGCTATCCTGATGTTTTTAATTTTTTGATGTGCATAATAAAAAGGGTTTGTTTTTATAAGGGTTTCTATACCTATCTAACTAAGTGTATTTAAATGTATTTAACTGGGGTACGATGTGGGGTACAAATTGGGGTACATGAATTTTTTCTAAAAATTGTACCCCATAAGAAAATAATAAAAAAATTCTTCACCCAGACAGGTTTATTTATATAGTAGAAATCATAACAAAAAAATTATGTAGAAATACTTCTACTTTTAGAAATATAATTAACTTCTTCGCAATTAAACAAAAAGAACCATCCTATGGCTATTTAAATACAATTTTAATCTATATTTATAATACTGACAACACCTTCCATTTATTGATACTTTATTAATACAACTCATACAAGGAGCAAATAATATATGAAGAAACTCATTTTAAGCGCATCACTTATTTTTACACTTGCCCTAACTGGATGCGGTGAAAGTGATTCCTCAAAACCAAAAGAAACTGTAAAGAAAGTATCATTAGAAGAAAAAAGCAAAAAATTTATAGATGAAAATTTAGAAGGTAAAACAATCGTAGATTTTACAAATAAATTATTAACTGTAGAAGTTGAAAAATTGATAGATATGATCATACTTGGCCATAAAAACGGACAACAATTTAAAGATGATTTTGATATTCTTGGTAGAAAAGCAACGGCCACTGGTGTAATCACAGAATTTGTATTCGAAAGTTCTAATATTGGTCAAAAAAGAAGAAGAGAAGGTTCAACTACTGCTGTGCGTGCAGATAAGTTTATCATCTATATGGGCAATAAAGACATTGAAAACTTCAAGTTTATTGATTACGATGAGCTCTATGATAAAAATAAGAATAAAGACGAATTTTTCTTAGGCACTTATCCTGAAGAAATAACTAATTTCGCAATAATCGATTTGGATCAAGAAGCAGATTTAACTGCTGGACAACAAATAACAGTCGAAGGAACCATTGCAAACTACGTTCTAAGAAAAGACTATTCAGACGAAGGCAAAATTGACGAATTTAATGTTATGATAAATGATGCTATATTAAAATAAAATTAAAGAAAGTCACTCATTTTTAATGAGTGACTTTCTTAGTTTAGGACACTTCTTGTAGTAGCCTTATCGAAACTAAATCCTTTATTTGTATATTGAATTACTTTGTGTTCTTACGACTCGCTCGATTTATAATTACTTTATTGATCGCCACGTTGTTTCCAAATTAATAAATTGTTAAAAACATCTTGATTAATTCTAGTTGCTGAATTCGGACATCCACCATATGCATGAATTCCTACAGCATAATGTTGCCCATCAGGTGCATCAATCCACAAAGGACTACCGCTATGCCCCCCCACGGTATCAATATCGTAATAAATTTTTCTGTTAGCAACATTTGTTATTGTATCATACATAAACCATTGAGTATTAGGCTTATCTCCCGGATAACCTGATAAATTAGCTTTTACATTTTTCAACTGAGAATCTTGGTATGCTGCAAAACCAAAATATCCAGTTACATCTCCAATATGAGTTGGCAATATTATTGCACCATAATCATAATTAGGGTCATGTTGTTCTGTCCAACCTTTAACAGAAGATAGATTTGTGCTAGTTATCTCTCCGTAAGGTTCTTCATTACCGTTTCTTCCCAACACAACAGTTATAGATGTATTCCATTTGTTTAAGTCTGTGCTATATACACAATGTCCCGCAGTTATGACTGTACCTTTACCATTTAACCAACCAGTAGCTCGAGCTCTAGCACCGTCAGCACGTGTAATAATTAGTTGACATATAGCTCTCCAAGGGTATATTTTTGTGTTTAGAATAGGAGAACGCTCATCTGAACCACAAATAGTTTCAGGTATCAGACCTTCAAGCTGTTCAATGGTAGGTAAACTACTTATATACGCCGTATTTACAATTTTATTATTTTTCGTACCAGCAAAATTTAGCGATGTTTGTAAAGCCTGTCCTCCCACGTTCCCTTCGGATACATAAACGTCTGTACTTTCAGCTTCTACATTATAGACGATAAGAGAGTTTTCATCTTTGTTCATTTAATATTACACCTCGTTATTATTTTTCAAAAATATTACAACAATATTCGCTATTCTTTGAAACTATTACTTTTACTATTCAAAAATAAACTGACATTATGATGATCAATTGATTTCGCTTCAAAGCCTTAATCAGTTGCTCTTTCATTCTCCAAACTCCTTTGTTAAGGATATTCGTTTACAATCAAAACAGAACAAACATTCTTTTTTCTGTATTTAAAATTATTCAAACATTGTATTTTCCATTAAAATAAAAAATGACTTTATTTTGTTGATTTTTATTGTGGAACTATTCCCTCTACAATTACTTCATACTCTGCTGTTTCAAAATTAGCAAATTCTACCTCCCAGGTAAACAGAGAAGCATCAAGGGGCCAAGCCTTTGTACAAACCACTTTTTTTCCACTGTTATCTTTTACGCGAAAAACAATACTTAAAATTTGCTTATTACCATATGATAAATTATCTCCAGCAACGCCTCCATTAGCAGGGATCTTTATTGTTTTTAAAAGTTTACCCTTCATTTCAGGTAGTTGAGAGCCCACTACGTAATCATCATTTTGTAAATTCAATTTTACACATCCTTTCATTTTATATTCATTAGTGTTCCTGAAAAGATAAACATTTATACAGATATAAAAAGCAATCTGTTATTATTGCTCAACATGTAAATCCTTCAAAGGTGAATCTTGAATATGACCATCATTTACAGATGCGCAATTAAACCTCCTTGCGCTTACTTATTTTGTACGTTGTGCAATGATAATTTTTAGTCCTTCGAAATCTCCGCCAGTTAATGTATCAGCGTCGAATTTGTCTAGGTGCGACTTATCAATAATCTTTTTATCAACCGCCTGATTGATGTAATCACGTACCGCAACTCTAAGTGTTTCATTAGTAAATTTCATTATGTCATCATCCTTTGTAATATTATTTGGAGGTTTAGGTTGCATATTTGCTTTAACCATTTGTAAAAAACTGCTCCACGGAATAGGTGCGCTTGAGGAACGCATCTTGCTAGGACAATTTTTTCCACTGTAATAGTTGTGTTGCACAACATCATTGATTGTTAGTTTTTCTTCTTTTAAAATTCTTGCAACTAATGCTGCTGTATTTTGTATAGTTCTAACATAGTCACCATCACTATTTACACACATTTCAACTTGGATTGCTTCGTTATTCCCTTGTGTACTACCTGCCGCCCAACATTGCCAATCGTGAGTAAATGATTGTACAGCTTCTTTGTCATCCACAGACCAATGCCAACTTGCTTGACGACTATTGCCATTAGCTTGCAATCTTGCATGGTTGTCTGCTCCACTACCTTTCTTGATATTGTCAGTTTCATGGATACATACTTTTTTACGACTGTTTTTACGTCCTCCTGTTACTTTAATAGCAACGGCTACAGATACTAAATGTCGTCTGATTAACACCATTATTCATCACCCTTTCGGTCATATCCCATGGCTCTTTCGCTATCATTTGTACCTGGAGTAGTAGGATCAACAACCACACCAATCAGAACTAAAAAAGCGAGCACAGTGTTAAATAACTCTGTAACTCGCTCGTTATAAATCGTTGTGTCGTAGCCAAATAGAGCCCCGATTTGTTGAATGATTAGTAGCATCAATGCAAATGCTCCCACTAAAAATGGTTTGTGTTTTAAACGTACTTTCCAGTTGATTTTCATGTATAGTTCCTCCTAAAATATGTGTTTTTCCATGCGATCCATACGACCCTCAAGTGACGTTAAGCTTTTGCTGATATCCCCCATTGTATTGGCTTGTTTTCCTTGTGCTGCTGTTAATCTTTCTAAATTTTTTAGCAATCGTTCTTCTCGCTTATTAGAATTCAAAAATACATAAATGACTAAGCAAATACACAAGATTGACCACACGACCTGTGAATTTGCTATATGACTTGCTGCTGTTACTACGGATACCATATCCATTGCATCACCAATCCTTTGACCTATTTAAAATAAAAAGTCATGAGAAGCATCGAGATTCAGTATGGTGTACCGTTGCCCATCTCGATTGCTCTCATAGCTCATAATAAAAGCCCTCCACTTTGTAGCGTGGAAGGCTAGATATCAAATTTCACTTACACTGTTAATTCTAAATTTCGAATGTCCCAAATAGTTTGTTACTAAAGGTTTGAAGATTTTCGTAATTTCTTCCTCTGACATATCCTCATCAAACTTTTCATCACATATCACCGAACCATCTCTATGAATCTGCAAGTCTCTATAATTTACTTCTACCATTATTAACATCCCCTTTCATTCTTAATTATTTCGACAAAAGGGGGTGTTTACCTCTTAATTCAGACAAAAAAAATAACGCTAGCTTATGCTGCTACAGCTTGAGTTAAATCGTCAACATTCACACCAGCTTGCTGTAATTCCTCAATACATTTAAAAGCTCTGTTTAATAACCAGTTCATATGCTGTGCAGATGGTTTCATACCTGGTTGCCAACCACTATCTTTCAAAGACTGTGGCGGTTCAACACCAGTTGCATTCCACTCTGGTAATTGTTCTGGCATCTTTATTCCTCCTATATCGGTAATTCGTTATCTTGACTAGGCGCATAAGCTGCACCAAGGTAACCTCCAATGGTATCGTCGTTGATGTCACCAAAGCCTTTTGTGTTATCAATAGAGTTAGTTAGATCACCAAACTCAAATGTCCCTGTAAGCTCAATTACGCCAACTTTTACACCAGCCGCCACTGTACGTTGTACTATTCGCACAAAATTCGTTGGGTCTAAACCTGCCTCATTTAACTTTGTTAAAGGGAGCTCAATAACCTTGATAGCTGCTGGTTCTGGTTCTTCCTGATCATTCCACTTCTCTTTAATTTTTATCATTTTAGGGTCAATAGATAACGCTATAGCTAGGACCTGAATTATCATATCAATTGTTCCGTCACTTAAATTCCGGGCTATTTTAGACTTTAATAAGATCCTATATACTTCATCATTTGCAACACCACGAGACTGATTCACATTTTGCCCAATCAAATCAAGACCAACACCTTCAGCGTCATCAATGTTTCTCCATTGTCTTATACGATCATTCGTTTCTTTTATTTTTTGCGCTTCTGCAGAAAAGATACTCATCAACTTAGAAATATTAGAATCCGGTGTCTTGTCAAAGTAATCGGAAAATCGTTTTACAATTGATTTTGTACTAAACATGGAGTATCACCTCTATGTCTTTGAAATGCGTCTGAGCAACTTCTTGTAAAGCTATTACTACGTTTGAATCATCGTATTTCACACCATCTTTTGAAACCTCTACCTTTACATCTTCAATCCCATCTACACTAAAAGTTATAGCATTCAGGCGAGCTACTACCACATCCTCACCCATGTTTAAACCTGAGTAAGCATTGTTGTTAGAATCTGTACCTCCAACATATCTAATCAGTGCCGTTTTGATTTGATTAACGCCGTCAAATGTAAATGATGTATTGGTTGTGACATTTACTTTTATAGAAATATTTACCTCTTTTGCCCTAGTGAATCCGATTTGTTTTACATCACCACTTAAATCAAGTACATCTACATAAGTTGTTCCGTAAGGTTGTATCCCTCCAGCTTTCTTTTCATGAATCGCTTTAGATACTTCTTCATCGCTGCCACCTAAAACGAATGCTTGAATGGACCTAGGCGGCGTACCATATTGGTCTATTTCATCTTTAAAATTTTCAATTACCTTTGCTGCTCGAATGCTAGAAATTTTCAATAGATTTGTACGTATTACCGCTGTTGTAGCTGAACCAATACCTTCTACAGTAATATCAGCTCTTTCTCGAGCTTCGACATCCGTTTCTTTTTCACGGCCACCACTAGTTTTTAATGGATTATTTACACTGATAACATCGGCATCAGGATTCACTATTTCTGTAATTGTATTTGCTCCTACATTACCAATAGCCCCAACATCTAATGCTACAATTTCGACTGTTCCTTTACCTTCTGTATTGAGTGTAAAATCGTAAATTGTTTCAAAGAATACGTTGCTATTTGTGGACACTAAAAAACCACTTTCTATGAAGTGAACTGCACCCCAATTGTT
>NZ_JSZM01000040.1:0-111727 GCF_000801965.1 Lysinibacillus sp. A1 | reverse complement strand
CCTAATAGGGAGCATATCAATGACTTGAGCCTGGTAATTTTTTATATAAAGGTAACAAGAGACTATTGTGGAGAGAATGCAAGAACGCTACATAGCAATAAAAAAAGCTGCTTAATCTGACTAGAGATTAAACAGCACATGGATATTGTAAATATAAAACATAAAAAGGAAAAAGTCAACAAATCCTCGGAAAATATAGCAGCAAGCACAATGATAAAGCAAATAACTCTTTCGGGATTTACTTATATAGTTTCTTCCATAAAAATCACCTTATAGCAGATGACGATACTGGTTTGGCTTTAAGTTCTCCTTGAATTAAAGCAACTCCAATCCCATAAACAATCGAAATAGCTAAAGGTACAAGAGTGAAAGCATAGTCAACAAAGAAACCACCTAAGATAAGGGCCGAAAAACAGGTTCCTAAAGTAACAAATAAATAGGCTTTACTTTTATAAATCCATATGTATGGAAGAAAATGAGAGCCAGCAAGTAAACCAATTGTGAAGGGAAGGTATTCAGGTATTTTCATATACACGATGATAAATACAGGTATATAAAAAGCTTGAGGAGCTGCCACTATTCCTCCTAAAATTCCTAAAGGATTGTCTGTAGAGTTTAAACTGACGCCGAGAATTTTACCAATGAACATGCCAATAGGGAAAATAGCGCCCAAACCAAATATCCAAATTAAACGGACAGCTTCTATGGGAAGAACAAAATACATGAGGGTGAACATTAAAAAGACTAGGACGCCAGATAATAAAATGGGGAATCCTTTTTTCGTTTCAGCTATAAGCTCATTTTGTAAATTTACAAGAGTTTTACTCATAAATGTACCACCTTTCATAAAATGGGGAGAAGATATTATAGTATAACAGTTCACTAATGAATTTACCTTAATTATCTCAAAAATGGTATATTTTTCTGATGATTTAGCAGAGGATATAGGGAAAAGGCAATGGAGGGAAAACGTAAAAAATCATTCAAATGAAGGGGTAGCCAGCATTACATTCGTCAGTTGTTTTTCCATCTCATTCTTTTGAAAACGAAACGTTCATAATCACCATATGAAGCATTTGGATATGTTATGATCAAATTTGTGAAAAATGTTTAGGAACGGTCAGTATGTTAAATGAATGAGGGGGACAGATGATGGATAATCAATATTTCGTAGGTTGGGGTACATTAGCATTAATCAATGCTGGATTGGCACAAGGGAAGAATAGGACGGGGTTAAATTGGTTCTTACTTTCTCTTATATTAGGTCCAATCGCCACACTCATTTTGTTATTTGCTGAAAAGAGATCGTAATATATCTTCAGCATCGAGAATTCGCCAATGAAGGTTAAAAATTTTTTACCTTGTAGTGATTTTATTGATTTCAACGAGAAATAAAACTACTATGTTTACGGGGAAATAAGTATAGAAGTATTGCTGACGGATCGCCGTATGCGATGAAAGTCGCCTGTACGGTGAAGGCTCGTTATAAAGCATCTACATGTATAAGACGAGAATAGCATTTTAGTAGGGCTAGATAAAACTTCTGTAAGTGGAACAAATGCTAATTCAGTTACATTTCAAGTAGGAGAAGACATTTATCTTTCTCATAGTCAAATTAAAATTATCGATGGGTCTAATATGATTAGCCATTTTGATGATGACTCTCAAGATCTCATTACTTCTGCAATATGGAATGACATCGATAAATCTATCGTAGTTTTACTGGACAACAATGCAAGCATTGGTCAAAAAATTACATTGACAAAGGGCAATAAACAAAATTTATCTGGTAATAAAATGACTAGAGATATTATTGCAACATTCAACGGAGTTAATTGGGAATAAGAATGGACCTCACCTTATTAGGTGGGGTTTTTTTTCATAAAATTTAAATGTCATACAGAAAAGGGGAGGTTGATGATAAAAATTCAATAGAGTAAAGGTTAAAAATTCTTTACCTTTTGAAAATCCTATTGACCAGCATATAAGCCATCATTATTATGATAACGGGGAAATAAGATACATTGCTACCGTTGACGGATCGCCGTATGCGATGAAAGTCGCCTGTACGGTAAAGGCTCGTTATAAAGCATCTGAATGTCTAAGACGAGAATAGCGTTACAGAGATTAAAAACTTTACAGCAGTGAATGGTACAGGAAATGATGTAATTATTTCTTGGGATTCTGAATTTCCTGCAGGTACTACATTCCGTTTAGGCTATAGGTACCTAACTGGATCAGGGCCGATCAATCAAAATGTTACTGTGGATGATTCACCTTACACTTGGACTGTTCCTAGTACAACAATTGATGGTTTAGCACTACATGGAAATGAATTGACATTAGAAATCTATGCTAAGGATAGTAATGGAAATTTTATACCGGGTTCTTTAAAAAGCTATACAATTACTTTTGATCCAAGTTAAATAAGTTTTTTAATGTTGGCCTCACCTATGATAATTAGGTGGGGCTCTATTTTACCTCAGTTAGGCAACCTTAGTTATGTTGTTTATGGTATTAAGAAAGTTGAGTGCGATTTTAAAAGGTAAAGAGTTCTTTACCTTGTTGAAATTCTATTGAATATATTTAGAAATAAAACTACTATGTTTACGGGGAAGTAAGTATAGAAATATTGTTGACGGATCGCCGTATGCGATGAAAGTCGCCTGTACGGTGAAGGCTCGTTATAAAGCATCTACATGTATAAGACGAGAATAGCGTGCCAGGTGCACCTTTAGTTACTTTGGGAACAACAAATAATAAAGATGGCTTTTCTATAGTATTTTCAGAAACAGTCCATATGCAATTGGCAGGATGGTCTGGCTTAATGATACTAGAAGAATTTCGTCCTGATGAGACAGTTCCATACAATAACTTTGATTTTAAAGTGGAGATCCATTCAATTACTGGTGAAATTAGCCTCCAATTTGGTGTTCAACAAAGTAATAGTACAATAAGCATGTATAAAGCCATTTACAATGAAGTTTCTGAAACATGGAGTTTGGTGGATATTACAGCTCCATAATTAATTTAGAGCTGATAGTAGGTTATTTCTTACAACAATAGTCAAAACGTTGCGGTGAAAACTCTTTTCAATCATCAAACAGTTCCTTCTTTGAGATGATATGTATCTATCTTATTGGGTAATCTCCTTGGATCATTAGGGTGTAAAAAGCAGCTTGCATGCAAGCTGCTTTTACTTCAATAATTTCTATTGAGACAAAATGATGCTGAATTCTCTTACTAGAAAACTAATTTTTATTTAATTTCTTTCCATAAAGACAACGCGTTTATCCAATTTGGATCTCCATAGCCTTGATAGCTTTGAACTGCTTCATAATTCTTACCTTGATATTCTACCTTATCACCTTTTTTGTACGCCTTGAATGGACTCCATTGCTCATAAGAAGTACTTTGCTCTTTAGTTGTTACAGTTAAAATGGAACTTTTAATAGACTCATTCCCAGCTACATCTACAGCAGCTACTGCATATATATAGGAAGTATTCGATTGAAGATTCATATCCTTAAATGATGTGATTGTTGAAGTCCCAACAGCAGTCATTTGTTCTTTTGTTGACCCTCTATATATTACATAATGGTCAACGGCTACATTATCCTCTGAAGCACCCCACATTAAGTCGACACTTGAAGAAGTGATTCCCATTGTATGTAATGAAGTTGGCTGCGAAGGTGATTCTGTATCTGGAGCAGCATGCAATGTTTCTACAACTAGAGATTCACTTACTGTAGATACATTCCCAGCTGCGTCTACTGCCTTTACTGAGTAAGTATATTTTGTATTGGAATTTAAATTTTTATCTGTGAATGTTGTTCCTGGAATAGTTGCAACTACTTTGCCATCACGTAATACTTGATATTCTTTCACACCTACATTATCTGTAGAAGGGTTCCATTTTAGCTCGGCACTAGTAGAAGTAACTTTTGTTGTATGTAATCCATTTGGCTGTGTTGGGGCTTCTGTATCTACATTGCCATCATTATTCACCAAGTTTACATCAATCACATTATAAAACGCATTTGAAGTGTCAGCGACATCCCAAACGGCTAGAATCACGTGATAGCCACTACGATCTGTTGGCACGTTAATTGTATGAGTTAAATTAGTCGATGCAGCAGAGCCATTATGTGCTACAGTTCCAATTTGCTCAAGATCAGCGCGAGTTAATGGTTTATTAGGATTCCAATCACGTTTAGTAATATAATAATGCCATTTGCTAGTTAAATGTGGCGCAGTATACTTCCATGTAAACGTATTAGGCCCTCCCGTAATTGTATTCTTAAACCAACGATCTGTCGTTTGTTGATCAAGGATACCACCAAAAAGACCTCCTGCAGAAGCAATTTTTCCATCCATCGGTCCACTTTGCGGAAATCCTTTAGGCGCCTCTAAACTCTGTGGTTCATACATTATGCTTCCACACATTAAGTTAAGTGCCCCATAATTTTGAGTACATAAGGCTGCACGGCTAGCTGGTTTTTCAACAAATCCATGTGCATATGCATTTGGAGCTGTCGAAATCCCTATGATTCCGGCTGCTAATAGGGCAGCACTCAGACCTTTTTTGCTTAATTTTGTAAATTTAGTGTTCATCATCCATCGTCTCCTTATTTTGAAAATGTATTGCGACTAGTATGATAGCAATAGATTAATAATTATTCAAACTACGGATAAATAATACAATAGTTTTATTTTGTAAAAAAACATTTTTGTGAAAATACAGGTATAAAGTACTTGTTTAGTTGAAAATGTTATTTTACAAAGCTAATTTCTATTAAAAAAAGCTATAAATTCTAATAAAATATTTAAATTTGTCTATTTTCGTACTAATTGATATTATTTCGAAATATACAGCCGATGGGGCTTGTAAAGCTCATTAGAGATGTCAATAAAGGACAGACTAAGTTTCGCCCCGTAGTAACAAACCAATAGCATCAAGAAGTGGTAGCAGTAGCGCAATCACCGCTGATGGTTGTATTTGGACTATAAAGAAAACCAATTTATGAGGTTACAGGGAAGAAGCAGGTGGACTAGAAGTAGAGGAAGTCAAACACTGGATAGATGATTCCTGAAAATAGTAAAAAAATATGGAATAAGTTTTGACCTCATTTTCGAGGTCTTTTTATTTTTCTCTTATTAGCATAGTGGATGGGTATACAATGACTGAGGTAGCTATAGTGGCCATCTATCGAGATTTTATCAGATAGATGGCTTTTTTATTTACGGACCGTTATTCCTTCCTTTAGTACTAAACAGATTACGACCAAGGTAAAAATGAGCTAAAGCGGAAATTATTTTGTAAGGTGCAGTACTAGCGACGATGAGGAGATAAAAGTTGCTCTTGCGAATGTAGGCTGATCCAAAATGTTTCTAGCACCAATAGGAACTGCGGGTTTACTACACTGCATAAGTAAAGGTGCTGGTTTGTTTAAATCCTTTTATTTCATGGTTAAACTAATAAAAATCTAAATTGAGGTGAATGGGTTGGACATATCAAAAATGTATGTGGAGAAACATCATAAACACGAAAATCGTTTTCAGTATGGGCAACGTAATATGTGGACCGGTATATTATTTGGTTTTGGCGTAGTAGCATTTATAGACGAGGTAATTTTTCATCAATTATTACATTGGCATCATTTCTATGATAAATCTACAGCTAATATGGGATTAGTCTCTGATGGATTGTTTCATGCCTTTAGTTTTTTTGCCACAATTGGTTCTGCTTTTTTACTGGCAGACCTTCATCGAAAACATGGATTTTGGTTAAAACGGTGGCTTGGAGGAATTTTTCTAGGTGCAGGAACATTTCAACTTTATGATGGTATTATTCAACATAAATTCATGAGGCTACATCAAATTCGATATGATGTTGATATTGTCCCCTATGATATTGTTTGGAATGTGCTAGCGGCTATTTTAATCATAATTGGTGTAGTCTTATTATTTAAAACTAATCAATAAGGAGTTACCAGCTTTGCAAACACATGAACCTCACATACAAAATTTTTCTATCATTGTACAGCTCATATTAGTTTTCCCGTTTTTGATTTCTTTCATATCCTATCTCGTTGCAGTCATACTCTCAAATCAGCATAAAAAACAATGGCCTTCTGTTAGGACCTTATGTTGGATACTGGGGCATTTATGTGCCATGTTAACGTTAATCGGTCCATTAGCAGAGCTTGCACATGTAAATTTTTCAGCACATATGGTTGGCCATTTATTGCTTGGAATGCTAGCGCCACTGCTTATAGCGCTATCGGCACCTATTACCTTATTCTTAAGGTCTATCCCTGTGAAAAAGGCTCGTTTTATTTCACGTATAATACGTAACTCTTTCTTCAGATTTGTGTCCAATCCTATCATAGCAACTATACTGAATGTAGGAGGTTTATGGCTGCTCTATACAACCCCTCTATTTAACATGATGCACGAAAGCTCGGTTTTATATATACTGATTCACATTCATATTTTTATAGCAGGTTATTTATTTACTATTGCATTTATCTATATTGACCCAATTCCACATCGATTATCTTATGTTTTTCGTTCAATCGTTTTATTGATAGCTTTAACAGCTCATTCGATATTGTCCAAACATATTTATGCGTATCCTCCTAGTCATGTATCTACTGAGCAAGCAGAGCAAGGTGCTATGATTATGTACTACGGCGGAGATCTAATTGAAATTGCACTTGTTTATATACTATTTTACCAGTGGTTTAAAAGGACAAGAAATACTGTTGTTGCAAGGACAAATAGCTCATTACCATAATTGGTAACGAGCTATTTTTAACTTAATTGAATAATGGTTAAGGAACGATTGGCGTAACTAGCAATTGGAGAATCTGATGCGGCACTTGCTCCCACAATGTCTCCGGCCATTAACGAAGCCTGAACGGTGTAGGCTGAACTACCTCTATTGACCACATTAAAAACGGCTATGCCTTCTAAAAAAATAGGCTGCCCATTAACTGTAATACTAACAGTGAAAAATGGTTGACTAGGCTCAGGTTCTGCTGTTGCTTGAGCATTAACGGAAATCGTGATTTGATATACGCCATTGCTTTGAACGATTAATTCGTTGCCAGATGGGCTAGCGCTAATGTTTGATAACGGACCAACTTCATGAAATGTAACTGGCGTCGATCCAGGCGATAAAAGACCTAATGTATCTCCCCGTAAGGAACCATAACCTAAAACACCTCTCTCAGGGGGAACCACAGGTATAATGGGGCCTGGAAGAGCTGTGATTTTAGGAAAATAGTTCGTTTCGCTTTGACAACACCCCTGATGTGTACGGTTACGTGACATTTCTAAAACCCTCCTATTTTACTTATTTAAAGTAGTATATGCCAATCTCTCAACATGATTTGAATTAATAACCATACAATAGTAATTCTAAAGAGAATGGTACCAAATTAAATAAGTGCGTAAGTTGACATCTATATATAATTATATTATCGTTAATAACGTTAACAACTTCATTAACGTCGGGGGATAAAATATTGAATTTACAAAAATTACAAGATCAATTTAGTGATGAATTAGTGAAAGTAAGTGCGGACGGTGGAAATTTATTAGCTGCAAGACTTTTTACTCTTTTATTGTTTTCATCTAAACCATTAAGTTTACAAGAAATGGCTAATCAATTAGAAGTCACAAAAGCTGCAGTCAGCATCCGAATACGTGATTTAGAAGCAGGTGGTTTGTCTGTGAAAAAGTCGAAAATAAGTGATCGAAGAGATTATTATTATGTAGCGGATGATAATAGTCTAATAATGGCTGAAACACTTTTAGCGAAAATGAAGCAATTTTTATCAGGTACTGAAAGTATATTAGCAAACTGGCCAGAAAAGTCCGAAATTCAGGAAGACCAATTAGATGACTATCATGTAGCTAAAAAAAGAATACAGGATTTCCATTTAATCTATCAGCTTGTTTTTCAGCGAATAGAGGGGATCGAGGATGAATGGAGATCTAAAAGAGGTAATAATGGTTAGGAAAATAGGAATTTAAAACACTTAGCGAAATTCATTATAGAAAAGCATTCATAGGAGGTATTTACATGTTCTTTCGAAGAGCTCAGGTTGCAGATAGTAATATATTAAGTAATTTAGCTTATAGATCAAAAGCTTACTGGGGATATACTGAAGATTTTCTTCAAAAATGTAAAGAAAAAGATGCTTTAACTGTAACAAAAGACTATATAGAAAACAATTCTGTTTATTTAATTGAAAGTGATAACAAAGTAGTTGCATTTTATAGTTTTGCCATTAATGAACAAAAATTAGATGCACTATTCTTAGATCCTGACTATATTGGTAAGGGGCTAGGGAAAATAATATGGAATCATTTATTGAATAAAGCTAAGGAGTTAGAGTTACGTGAATTTACAATAGATAGTGATCCCAATGCAGAAGGATTTTATTTAAAAATGGGCGCACTAAATATTGGTTCTACGCCATCTACAGTATTTCCTGATCGGAGCCTTCCTCTCATGAAGGTTAAAGTTAATTAAAGAACGCTAAAAGAATGGAGTTATCCTTTGATATAGGGGAAGCATAAAAATTACAGAATGGAGATTCATATGGAAAAAGTAAATTTTTATGATAGTGAACTATTTAATGAACAAGCTGAGAAAACTTTTTTATTACAAAAAAATAAGATAAAAATGCTTTTACCCGATGTAGATATACAGCACGTCGGCAGCACAGCAATTCCAAATACCATAACTAAGGGTGATCTAGACATTCAGGTCCGCGTTTATGCTAATCAATTTGCGAAAGCTGTGGAACTTCTTTCAAATCTATATGAAATAAATGAAGAGAGTATTAAAACTGATACTTTTAGAGCATTTAAAGATGATGCAACTAATCCACCTTTAGGAGTGCAATTAACAGTTATTGATGCTGATTTTGATTTTCTATGGAAATTTAGAGATGTCTTATTGGAAAATAAAAATTATCGTGAAGAATATGATAATTTAAAGAAGGAATATGAAGGTAAATCAATGGATGATTATAGAGAAGCAAAAGATGAGTTTTTCCAAGGATTGATGAAGACACCTGAGTTTGAAAAATACGTTAAATAAAATTCACTACAAGTATAGAATCCTGAAAAGCCTAAATATTAATCATATTATTAGAGAGGGCAATTGTCTATGGAAAGGAATTTCCCAACACTTGAAACAAAAAGATTATTTTTAAGAGAAATAACGACAGAAGATACGTATGATGTATTTACCTATTTATCTGATAAAGATGTTGTTAAATTTATGGGTATTTCACCCTGTCAAAACATAGAAGACGTTGAAGAAGAAATTAAGTGGTATAAATCAATATACAAAGAAGCTACAGGAGTAAGATGGGGAATAACAATGAAAGATACAGGGACGGTTATAGGTAGCTGTGGTTTTCTCAATATGCTTACAAAACATTATCGAGCTGAAGTCGGATATGAATTAAGCAAGGTTTACTGGGGGCAAGGGATTGCAAGTGAAGCATTAGAAGCAGTTGTTCACTATGGCTTTCAACATCTTCAGTTAGAAAGAATCCAGGCATTGATTGAACCAGCAAATATATCTTCGCAAAAGCTAGTAGAAAGACAGGGCTTTATAAAGGAAGGGTTGTTAAGACATTATGAATATACATGTGGAAAATTTGATGATTTATTGATGTACTCTATCCTGAAAAATGATAGGAGTAAATAACAATATGGTTTAGATGGTGCGTTGCCGTCGAAAACTTACGGAGTTTTGATGGTGATAGCTTTAACAAATACCCAGATGCTCAAAAGAGTACCTAGTTTAAAAACTTTAATTGCCAAGAACTTCGCCAACATTTTTGCGAATTAGGATTCTGTTATTTCTACATTTGGTTTGAATGTACCATCTGGATAGCCACTTGCAATGCCCACTTAATCGCTTCATAAACGTAATGATTTTTATTTACATCTAAAAAATTCTCAACTACAGTGTTAAAAAATGTCCAGCAATCAATTAATTTTGAGCCAGGGCATTTTTTAATGAACATATGTTACCACTATCATTTTAGAAGATAACTACAATTTATCTACTTATTATAATGTCATTGTCCAATTTCCATCGGCTGATATATCAAAGAAATAAATTTAGCTATTGTAACTATCATTACAGCTCTGGTGAATTCTCCCCGAATTATGTATATTTGTGTATAAGGAGGGATTAGATGAAAAGAATTCTTCACCTAATAATCATTTCATTAGTTGGAATATATTTCTTGTATGGTTTGTCTAGCACATTTTTAAACACCAAAGGATATAATGGTGAGGACATTATAATTTCAGCTATTGTATCGGTACTTGTTGCTCTATTTGGGGGATTTTTAATTCTACTTTATGGAAGAACATATAGTGCTGAAGCTATAAAAGCACGCAAACAAAGAGAAGCTAATAGAAAGAGAGAACAATTCGATGCAGAGAGTAAAGTACTTGGTTCAAGAGCTCGACAACAACTATTCAATGCAGATTTATGTATTAAAGTAAAACATACAGCTGGTTTACCAATTGCTGAAGGTGCTGAAATCTTTGTTTACAGATGCACAGATAAAGTCATTTTTGAAAGGGGTCAAGACACAATCGAGTTAGAAATAAATAAAGTTACCGATATTCTAATAAAAACAGATGTTGAGATTCAAAAAAGTTGGGTAAGTAGTGCTGGAGGAGCTATAGCGGGGGATAATGTTTTTGGTTCGTTAGGTGCTATAATTGGTGGACGAGCAAAAGAAAAAACGAGCACTGTCATAGAAAAGTATTTAATTTTTGCTTATGAAAAGAATGATGGACAAAAATATATATCTTTGGAAGTTACTAATGAACCTAATGCAAACTTATTTAATTCAAATTATTACAATCTCTCCAATAACGAAAGAAGATTTACGAGTCTTTAGAGTGCCAAAATTGGTGCTCTTTTTTGTATTGGAAATTAGCTTTGAAAAGTATAGAAAAGAATTGTAAATGCGGCTATAGAACAACAAAGACCAAGACAGCTAAATGATATGCCGTCGTGGTCTTAATATAAAAAATTTCTTCTATATGTATTGTAAGAAATGATTTATAGATATCCATATTAATATTTCCTTTTTGTAATCAATCCAAATTCATAAATAGCTTCTAGCTTGCCATTATTAAATTCTAAACTTACCATAGAATTTTCTTCTACACCGTTTTTTCCTCTATAATTAAGTTTATTTTCATCTTTGTGCAATGCACCATATCCTACGATTTCTTTTACGGTATCTTCACTCATACCAATTTTGAGCTTTTGAAACATTTCCGGCGTAATGGTTGAAATTTGTTTTGTCGGTTTTTCCTCTTCTGAAAAGATCATTTCTATCGATTGTCCGATTATCAATAACCCTATTATACTAATCACAATTAAGGCGATTTTTTTAGGCCATTTTGATGGAGCTACCTCTCTATAATAATAGGTTTTGTTTTCGGACTCCCTGACTTTTTCTGAATGATTATATTCTAAATAAGTTTCTTTTTCTATTATTGTATAATCTTCTGAAACTGCACCACAATATTCACATACGTATATATCTATATTTTCTTTGTAGAATTTTTTATATGAATTTGCAGCTAAACAGTTAGGGCAATTTTTCATAAATCCCTCTCCTTAACTTTTGATGAGCCATTTACCATTTTAAGCAATCTTATTATGTGTGTACATAACGAAAAAGTATAGGTATTCACTAATTTTGCCTTCTAAATATACTAGTTTTTAAAATTAAAATAACTTAGAGAAGGTTTCTATAATAAAATATATGATCATAAGTGCTGTCGCAATTGCTAAAGCCTACGTGAAGAATTTCTTTTCTTTCCATCATTTTGGATTTCGTTTTGTACTCTTACCGTCACTTCTTTCTGTGTTGTATCTTCAACAATCGTATTACAATATTCACATTTTTTTAATACTAAGCCATCTTTATATATTTATACTTTCTTTAACGGATGACTGGCTAAACAATTAGGACATTTATTCAACAAAATACACCTCTCAATCTCTTCTTCTAATTACTATTTTAGGAAAATCAGTATGAATTGTATAGTTGTAAATTGAGCATAAAAAATTAGACTAGTAAGGTGGGAGAAAACTGATGAATATTTTTGATCTCATTGTTGCCATAGTTGGTTAGGATCAGTGATTACTTATGTGAATATGGCTTTAAAGACAGCGAAGTAAAGACCAGAGGCTCAATTGAGTATCTGGGTATTTGGTGTGTATTATTTAATAATAGGGATTTAAGACATAGGCTGTTTATTTGCAAATAATGTTAAGTTATGTAATTAGTGCTGGTGTAGCTGTAGGAGGCTATGTTCTGTTTGGTGTATTAGGTGCTATTATAGCCGGTAGAGCAAAGGAAAAGAAAAGTATGATTGAAGAAAAATTCTTAATTTTTTCTTATGAAAAAAATGGAGAACTAGATTATATATCTATGGAAGTCACAAACGAACCTAATGCAATTCTATTTAATCCTAATTATTATAATATCTCCAATGCTGAAAGAAGATTTACAAGTCTTTAAAGAGTGAGTGCCTTTTAAAGGGTGCTCTTTTTTTATGAATCAGAAAGTAATATACATATGCTTATGAAGTTTATAATGAACTTCCAATTTTATAATGTATATTAATTTGAACACTTATATTATGTTGAACTTATGTAAAAATGAGTGAATTCATAAATGAGAATTTTTATAAAACGATTCACCATAAGAAAAACATGTTAACTAGATGTATATACTTTGCAAAAAGCTAACCTATTCTTCTTAACTATGACTGATAACTAGACCCTAATGCGGATAACCTGATAAAGGGCATAAAAGATGGGTGTAACAAAGTTATTTGGCATGATGATTCACAAATAGTTGAGATGAATGTACGGAAGTTTTATTCAGAGCAGCGGAGGAGGGCTGAGGTGCGATTGAATGGGGGTAATAAAGGTACGTAAGGAAGTTGGAGGGAGGATTATCCCCCCCCCTGATATCAATTACTTGTAAAATCTTGGATCGAAAAGACCTACTTCTGCGATAGATGAGTCAGATTTTTCTTTAATTACTTTAAACCCAATTTTATTTGCACCCTTAAGGTTAATTTCAATATCTTGAGGCATATCACCAGCAGAAAGTGGGTAACTCTTACTTAATTTTTCGTCAAGGTAAATTTCAAAAGTTAAATCATTTGGTGTTGATTTACCTTGTTCAGTTAAACCTAAAGAAGATTTAAAAGTGCTGAAGTTACCATTCAAAGGAAATTCAACTAAGTTATTTCCACTACTTCCCCATCCATATTTAAATGCAATGTAATTACTGTACTTGTTTCCAATATTATCTAAAATAGTATCTTTATCATATGAATACCTAGATGTAATACTATAACCATCACTTTGAGAATTCATATATTCTAGATCTCTTCCAGGATAAAAGGCAGATTTATCACTTGTTTTGCCTATATTTATAGTTTGGTTGGAGCTATCCCATTCCACTGGATACCCGAGTTCTTCACTAATGTAGCGCAAAGGAACATAAGTAGTTCCATTGTATGTAAAAGGCTTATCTTCTGGCATCCTAGAAACCTGGTTAATTTTTATATTTTTTACATTATAGAACACTTCGAGTGTCTTACTATTGGTGCTTGCGTAAACACCCGCACTTCCTAATAGAAGCGCACCTGCTACTGAAAATCCGATTAATTTTTTTTTCATAAATTCTTATTCCTCCATAAATTTAATTAGATAAGACTTATTACTCATTATCAATAATTCTTTATTCATTGTTAAAATATGTATTGTGTGAATAATTTTACTTATCTTTTGAAAATATCGGACATTTTTTACAATTTTTAATATTGTTTTTTAAAATATGGTACACTTTGAAATATTTACTCAACTGTTATTTAATTATTAGATTTTTCAAGTAAATAAAAAAGCCGCAGCGTTTGCACACGCTACAACTTTCTTAAGTGAACAATATGAGAAGGGTCACCTGGGATAGTAGTGGCCCAACCAATAAGAGAGGTTCTGTTAAACTAGTTTAGCTTAACACTACTATTTATATGTTGAGTTAACTTAGGTTCTATAGTTTATTGCCTTTGAATCAGAAAAAGAGCGACTAAAACATCGCTCTATAAACCTATTATGTATTAAAAAAATTACTTGATTCTTTCGAGTTCTTCGATTCGTTTTTCTAACTTTTTGATTTTAGAATCAGCTGAAATAGCAAAGACAAATGACAAACAAGCAAAAGAAAAAGCCATAAGTGCAAAAGAGTCCATTTAAATACCTCCAATACTAAAGAAAAGTGTTTTAATTAATTTACGGATGCAAAAGGAAAAGGTTTCAAATAGCTCATAACGATTGAGAAGGAAAAAGCCGAAGCGTTTGGATACGCTACAGCTCAAATTGGTTTATGCACTTTTAGGCTAGTTAGATAAGTAATTATAAAACAACTTAGGAGGCAAACCTATGTTAACAGAGAAAACCCACCCAAATCGCTACCAACTAGACAAGGCAATTAAGAAGTATCATGACAACATATGCAAGTAATGAGAATGAAAGACGAGCTAGATTGTAAATATGAGCCATACAAGCTAACAATGAGTGAGAGACCGAGTAATTGATAAGATGATAATGTTGACCTTCGGGTTACTTCTTTTATATTAATTTGAGAAGGAGATCTTTTTTTGTAGAATATATGTTCTTTAAAGGAGGATATTTTTATGAACACAATGACAAAAGAGAAAAAATATAGATTAAATTTTATAGATAAAGCCTTTAGTGAACATGGAGATGAAATTCTAGAATGTTTAGAAGACTATGGAGTGTTAGTTGAAGATCAATTTGGTTTGCATTCAATGGTGTTTAAAAATGAACAAGATTATTTGGAAACGAAGTTACTACAACTTGGATTACCTATAATACAAGAAGATGACGATGATGAAAATATTAACAACTACCTTATTTTGGGTGGGTATCACAATGGCAGTGATGAAACTGGAGGAAACCATTTCTACTATATTTATTACGTAGGTCATGATAATGCTTCAACTATCAGTACTGCAAAAGAAACAGCTATAAATGTTTATTTAAAATCGCTAAAATGAATTTGTCATTGCTATGTTATGATGTTCCAAATAAATCATTTTAAGTATTCTAGAGTTTAAAATCGTAGGTAATACTGTGAGGTGATATTTTCCTATTTTAGTATTTAAATTAAATGTTAGGGAAAGACCGACCGACGAGCGACCAGCGCTGAACAATTCGTTCGGAACATGACATGACATACTTGGCCGGCCCATACATAAGCATAAGGATCCGAATGGGGGGAGGAAGTCGAATATGAATTCCAATTCGCGTGGGAAAGACAGGCGCAACTACTCACTGCTCAATCGAGAGCGATCGGGGAGTTGCGTTCTTCTATTCGTCAGTTTGTTGAGATGGCTGATCAGGATGATGAACGCAGGCTTTAGCATATGCAACTGTCAATTGATAAAACGAAAGTGGAGATCGTTGAGTTTGATTCTTATGAACAAAATGAACTGATTGAAATTAAAATTGTGGGTAAAAACGTGAATAATTTATTCAAGAAATATTTGGAAATGAATTAGATCTATAAGTTTAAAGCATGAATAAAGTTGAATTAGTATTTAAATTACGAATCTACTATTTTAAATAAAATAGGACCACTTTATACCTCCTAATTTGTTATGGTATATCTAAATTATTCAAAAGGTGGAATTAAAATGGAATTTTTGAGGTAATGACTGCGATTTTCTTAGGCTTTTTTACGGGAGTTTTGCTTAGCGAAGGGGGTATAAAACTACATGAAAGCGGGATTCATATTTTATTAGGTTGCATTTTTTGGATGTTAATTTTCATTTTTTTGCGTATGCCTTTTTCAAAACGCACTAAAGTAAATAAAGAAAATAGTATTGGTTAAATTTATATACTAGAGGGATTTAAGTTTGATCTAATCTCTTATTCTTTTTGAAATGAAAGGCGTAAAAACAAAATAACCTTGAGATTATTACTTTTTCTAGATAATGTATGCGAAATGTGAATGTGAAATACAGGGAAAGGAGTAGAGTAAAAGTCGCTTGCGGTTGAAAAAGAGGTGAATCCACATTTCGAAGACTTTCTTTTCGAGCGTTGTAAAACTCAACTCCTAGTCGGTGGGTATGATTCATCGAAATCCTATCATGTAGCACATAAAAT
This sequence comes from Lysinibacillus sp. A1, assembly GCF_000801965.1. Classification (NCBI taxonomy): domain Bacteria; kingdom Bacillati; phylum Bacillota; class Bacilli; order Caryophanales; family Bacillaceae; genus Lysinibacillus; species Lysinibacillus sp. A1. Next base: position 95,451 of record NZ_JSZM01000040.1, on the reverse strand, counting down.
TACTTGAAGAAAAACGTACAGCTCTTGTCGTTCGTGAAGTTTACGATACACACAGTACATTCTCTTTGTTTACTGATATCATTAGAAAAATCCACACTTATTTTAAATACCAAGAAAAGTACCCCTCTATTTTTCACAGTTAGCATTAACTTAGAGCAAAAACCCCACCAAATCAACATTTTTACGCTATAATGTAGGTCGAGGTGAAGAAAATGTTTGTGAGTGAAAAACAGATTGAAATTCGATATGCAGAGACAGACCAAATGGGCGTTGTCTACCATGCAAACTACATCATTTGGATGGAAATTGGACGTACGCAGCTTGTAAGTGATGCGGGCTTTAAGTATGCGGCGTTAGAAGAGGATGGTTATGTGTCACCCGTTATGGATTTATCGATTTCCTATAAGGCTGCGATGCATTACGGGCAGGTGGCAACGGTTCGCACTTGGGTGGAAAAGCATGACCGTTTACGAACAACTTATGGCTATGAAATTTTACATGAGGATGGTACGGTGGCGGCCACTGCACAGTCTGTACATATTTTAGCTCATAAGGATACATTGCGTCCGGTATCGTTAAGTAAAGTGGATCCTGCTTGGGATGCAAAATATAAAGAAATTGCCGTTGTGGCAAAATAGGAGAGCCATAAATGGAAATGTTTTTAGCGTTAGGCGCGATTTTGGCCTGTCTGGGTGTTATTTTAGGTGCTTTTGGGGCGCATGCTCTCAAGGATAAATTTGCATCGCCTCATTATGCAGCCATTTGGGAAACAGCTGTGCAATATCAAATGTATCATGCATTAGCGATTATCGGGTTAGCTATTCTTTCGAATGAGGCGCTTTTAGGAAGTTCTAGCCTGCTTTCATGGGCAGGATATTTAATGTTTACAGGGATTGTTTTCTTCTCTGGTAGCCTGTATGTCCTTGCAGTGACAGGTGTGAAAAAACTTGGGGCGATTACACCCATAGGCGGAATGCTATTTATTGTCGCTTGGGTACTTGTAGCGATTGCGGCATTCTCATAAAAGAAAACGAGACAGTTCTCACAGGAGCTGCTCGTTTTTTTATGCGTGAATCAAGAAAAGTGAAACAATTTGGCTGATTATGCGTATTACATATTGTTTATAGATGATAAAATAAGCTAAACATTAATGTGAAGGTGGGAAATTAAATGGGTTTATTAAAAGCGGGAGTTGGCGCATTATCTGGCGTTTTAGAGGATCAATGGCGTGAATATTTCTATTGTGAGTCATTATCGACAGATGTGCTGGTGACGAAAGGTGTGAAGCGCACGTCCAAACGTGGGTCGAATAAAGGCAATGACAATATTATTAGTAATGGATCTATTATTGCGATAAATGAAGGGCAATGCATGATGATCGTTGAGCAGGGGAAGGTCGTAGAGTTTTCTTCAGAATCAGGCGAGTATGTTTATGATACCTCAACTGAACCCTCTATTATGTATGGCTCAGACCTGTCTCAGGGAATTATGGAGACGTTCAAGCAAATTGGCAAACGTTTTACATTTGGCGGAGAGCCTGCAAAAGATCAGCGAGTGTATTATTTTAATAAGAAAGAAATTGTAGGTAATAAATATGGAACACCTGCACCTGTTCCTTTCCGTGTAATTGACCGCAATATTGGCCTAGATATTGATATTGCCATTCGCTGTCACGGGGAATATTCTTATAAAATTATAGATCCACTATTATTCTATACAAATGTTTGTGGCAATGTAGAGCGTGAATATACGCGTGACTCTATTGATAGCCAGTTAAAATCAGAATTAATGACAGCGCTACAACCGGCGTTTGCACATATTTCAGCAAGTGGCGTTCGATATAGTGAAATACCTGCCCATACAGTTGCATTAGCAGATGCTCTTAACAAAGTATTATCAGAGAAATGGCTTGCGACACGAGGATTAGCGGTGGTGTCATTTGGCATTAGTACACTAAAAGCATCTGAAGAAGATGAGGCAATGATTAAACAATTACAACGCAATGCTGTGATGCGTGATCCTGGGATGGCTGCTGCTCATTTAACAGGGGCACAGGCAGATGCGATGATTGCGGCTGCCAACAATGATGCGGGTGCAATGTCAGGGTTTATGGGTATGAACATGGCAGCACAAGCTGGTGGCGTTAATGCAAGTCAGCTTTATCAACTGAATGAACAAAATAAGCAGGCTCAAATGGCTCAAGCAGCTTTGCAAAATCAAACAGCAAATGAAGCAAATGCGTGGACATGTACATGTGGTCATGAAAATACTGGAAAATTTTGTTCGAATTGTGGAATGGCAAAACCGGCTGAAGAAGGTTGGTCATGTGCATGTGGTGCGATAAATAAAGGAAAGTTCTGTAGTGAATGTGGGACAAAAAAGCCTACAGGAGCGTTAGTATATGCATGTGATAAATGCGGATGGGCGCCAGAGGACCCTACCAATCCGCCAAAATTCTGCCCTGAATGTGGCGATGTGTTTGATGAAAACGACGTGAAGTAAGGAGAGGATGATTCATGTCAACGCAAGAGGTTGAAAATGTCAAACAAGTAAAGCTTGATTTTGATGCGGAATGTCCTTCATGTAGTGCATCAATTGAATTTAATCCTGCGACCGGTAAGCTTTCTTGCCCTTATTGTGGCTTTGAGTCAGAAATAGCTACGCCAGAGCAAGAAGAAGAAAAAGCTGCTCAAGAAATGGATTTTTTAACAGCGGAGGAACGAGGCAATTTCAATTGGGGTGTGGAGAAAAAAACAGTGGTCTGTGAAGCCTGTGCGGCAGAAACGATATACGATGCACTACAGGTGGCTGACAGTTGTCCTTATTGTGGTTCCCATCAGGTCATGGAAGCAAGTGCTGAAAACACACTAGCCCCAAATGGTGTATGTGCATTTGAAGTAACAGATAAGCAAGCTGGGGAACATTTTCAAAAGTGGATAAAAGGTAGATTGTTTACACCGAAAGCTGCCAAGATTAGTGCTAGGCCGGATGCCTTTAAAGGGGTCTATCTTCCATACTGGACATTTGATACAAAAACAAGCTCCAGATATTCTGCCAGATATGGACGACATCGCACCGTTACAGATAAAGATGGGAAAACACATACAGAAACAGATTGGTATTCAACAAGTGGCTTTTATCAGGAATTTATCGACGATCATTTAATAAGTGCAACGACTCGCTATGATCAGAATATGATGCGAAAAATCGAGCCTTTTAATCTTTTAAACAATAAGGCCTATAAACCAGAGTATGTATCGGGCTTTTTGTCTGAAAGATATAGCATTGGCTTACAGGATGGCTGGAATCATGCCAAGAGGGATATCCATGACCATCTTCATGCGCAGATCACTTCAAAAATTCGTTGGGAAAATAGCGCGGATGTCGTATCGAATTTACGTTTTTCGACCAATCATGATGATATTACATACAAATATTTAATGTTACCGATTTGGTTGTCGTCCTTCCGTTATAAAGAGAAAATTTATCGCTTTATGGTCAATGGGCAAACAGGTCGAGTAGGTGGGGATGCTCCAATATCACCACTACGTGTAACGATAGCTGTTATCTTATCAATCCTAGTGATAGCTGCCATTTGGTATTTCTTCATGTCTGAATAACGATAAGCAGTATTCCATCAGGGGTTTAGTTGACCATTTGGAATACTGCTTTTTTCATAAAATTGTCCATTGATGCTAGGTAATTGACTACTTTATGAATCATTATCATCCTTTATCCCAGCCGCTAGGGAAGCTCATAGCATAAATTATAATGAATAGTAAAAAGAGCGAACAGCCTTGAATAAATAACATGTTAGGTAGAACGAAAGCATAAAATGACAAGATGGCGTAAAAAAGGAACCTATTTCATTAGAAATGATGGGGAATTATAAGGATGACAACGAAGACGATGAGAAACTTTCAGACAGATACGCCAGAAATGTTACTAAGTGAAGTTGCGATTTTACAATAAACAACTTATTATACAGTCAGAGAGCATTTTTTTAGCTATTAAAAGACATGTAATGTTATTTTTGAATAACAAATAAAAGGTTATTCATAATGGAGGTTTCGAAGATGGACGCAATTGAAGTGTTAACGAATTTAGATCAAATACATGGGTATTATCAGCCGATATTTAGCGCAGACGCGCATACGGTGATAGCCTACGAAATTTCCGGACATCTACAAATTGAAGGTCAGCAAATTAATTTAAAGGATTTCGTCAATAATGAAGATATTCCAGAAGAATATCGAATAGATATGGAACATAAAATTTTGCATGCAGCACTAGCTCAAATTGAGGAAATTGCATCAGATATTGATATATACATTCCTAGTAACCCTAATTTATTGATGCAAGATTTTGGTGAAAGCCATTTTAATATCATCCAACAATATATTGGAGAAGAAGATTTAAATCGCATCGTATTTGTCGTATCTGAGCATCGATTTTTAGGAGATATTAATAAACTGCACCATGCACTGAGGTATTTTACGACGTTTGGGGTAAAAATCGCAGTTCAGGAAGTAGGAGCTGAAAGTCATTTAGAGCATATTGCGTTATTGGCGCCCCATATTTTAAAGGTGAATACACGTGATTTAAACTATGATTCTTGGTCTGCTCAATCCGATATGATTTCTGCAATTGGCAGTCTTGCCTATAAAATAGGTGCGAATCTATTATTCGAAGATATTGAAACGGTTTATCAGCTACAATTTGCTTGGAAAAACGGAGGACGCTATTATCAAGGTCCTTATTTAGCCAATCCTGCAATGAACCTTGTCGATAAAGAGGTATTAAAAGAACGCTTTAAAAAAGAATGCCAGCAATTTATTACATCTGAAAAGAAAATGCTAGAGGCACAATTTTTACAGCTCAAGAAATTAAGAGAAGAATTGGAGGCGATTGTTCACCGTGTGAAACCAACGAGTGATAATACCTCACAATTAGAACATTTAGCTGAATTACTGGATAACTATTCTTTCAGACTATATATTTGTAATGAGGATGGCTTCCAATTAACCCCAAACGTCATGAGAATAGAGGGGAATTGGGAGTTGCAGCCCCGTGCCATCAACAAAAATTGGAGCTGGCGCCCATATTTCTTACAAACGATTATTAAAATGCGTAACGATCAAAGTGGGGAAATTTCTGAGCTTTATCGTGATATTGAAACAGGTGAAATTACAAGAACCTTTTCAATCGCTATCAACGAACATGAATACTTGTTTGTTGATCTTTCCTATGACTATCTTTATGAACACAGTATTTTTAGGTAAGCTTAGAAATGCTTATATAGCAAGGGTTGAGGGGTATAACTATGTTTGTACCCCACTTTGTACCCCAAATTTGATGTATATCATGATTTATTCAATTTTAATTAAAGAAGAAAGAATTTGTGTTGCCTTTAATTCCTCATCCGCAAGGGAATGTGCATAACCCCTCATCACCATTTCAGGAGTAGCCCCAATTATTTTTGCAACTGTAGTTACAGCGGTTCCCTCTGCAATCAGAATACTTACAAATGTATGACGAAGAATATGTGCTGAGAAACGTTCAAAATTATGTTTCTTCTTTAAAGCATTAAACATTTTTAATATATAATTACTGCTAATTGGTTCTAGGTTAGCCGTAATAAATAAATAATGATCTTCTTTTAATTTAACGTTGTAAATTTTTTCATTTCAATACTCCATATTTTAAAACTTTTTAGATGCTCCGATAATTCTTCACTCATATTAATAGTACGGATACTATTTAGGGTCTTGGGTGAAGGAACTCCGTATTCATCACGTGTTCTACTAATTGATATGGTATTTTGCTTGAAATCTAAATCGTTCCATGTAAGGCCTGCTAATTCACCTTTACCATCCCAGTAGTAGCCAATGTTAGTAAAATTGCATAACGTGTAGCATTTTCAGTAGATTTTGTAGTCAATATTACATTTTCGAGTTTTGGAGCAGTTAAGGCCTCTTTTTGCGTGTAGGCTTAGCGAGAGATCATTTTTCAAAATACAGGGCGTTACTATGATCCATACATTGTGGCAGTTACAAAAAATTGAATATCTACTAGATTAGATGGGGCAGTTAGATGAATAAATTACCTCAAAAAGTCCTTCTGTCTGCATGGATATTCCAATAGACAAAGGATAATGATGAAATCAGAAGTTGGGTGCTGGAGTACAGGACTAGGTATCCGAATTATCGAATTGTCAAAGTGAGTGGTAGTTTTGCAGTTTGTGAGAAGTTAGAGAGCTTTTTAAAGAAGCTCTCCATACTACATTACTTTTCTAACTTGTCAGCAATTCTTAATAGAATTTCAGTTTGTTCTTTTTGGATATTAATGATTTTAAGCACGAACCAGACTATAAATACTACTGGTACAAGATAAAAAACTAATAAAAAGAAAATAGGTATAATTCCAAATAATATTTCCATAACTGTATAAAAACCTCCTTGCTGGATTATTGTACCATAATTAATTGAATATTTGTGGTCAATTTCAGGCTATTAATTTAAAATTAAAAATTTGAAAATTTCGAATATGGAGGGTATTTATGACTGGGATATTCAGAGAACGCAAACGAGAGATATTCTCTGCGCTTTGTAGAGAGCTTGGGAAATCAGATGCTTATGATCAGTATTCTTGGGGCTATCAAGAAGAAAAGTGTATAGTGTGTGGTTCAGAAGTGGAACGTACTCACATTTGAAATACCAGGAGTCAACAACCGCAAGAACAACCTCGTTTTAGTAGACGTGGTAAAATGTTGTCACACATGACGCGGCCAAAAAGGAAGGACTTCAAAGACAAAGCTCGTAGCATGGCAAAATAAGCCGTCTGAATTGATTACAGGACCGATAAAGCTACAAGCTGATATTTATCTCATGCCACCGAAGAAATACCATACAGGACCAAAAAGAGCATTAATAGCTAGTGGTGAAATACGACTTACAACGAAATCTGATACAGATAACCTGATTAAGGGCATAAAGGATGGGATGAGTAAAATCATCTGGTATGATGACGCGCAAATCGTTGAACTAAATGTTCGTAAGTTTTATTCAGATCAGCCTAGAGCCGAGGTGACGATTGAATGGCTAGAAAAGTATAGAATCGATACATCTTATCTACTGGTGAGGTTCGTGAAATCGTTAAACTAAATAATAACGGTAAGGTAAAGGTACTGGCCTTTCGTGTGTTACTGAACAATATGTAAAAGGGTCACTCAAGATAAAAGCGACCCTGTTGAGGGATGATGTGACGGTCAACTAGCGTCACAATCTGGTAAGTGCGTGCGATACACTCAACGTTAATTTGTGCAAATCAAAGTTCCTTATACATTAAGAAAGCCGCAACGTTTGCAGACGCTAGAGCTTTCTTAAGTGAACAATATGAGTAAGGTCGCTTGGGATAGCAATGACCCTACCAATAAGAGAGGTTTTGTTAAACTAGTTTAGCTTAACACTACTATTTATATGCTTAGTTAACTTAGGTTCTATAGTTTATTGCCTTTGGAACAGAAAAAGAGCGACTAAAACATCGCTCTATAAACCTACTATGTATTAAAGAAATTACTTCTTTTCTTTCGAGTCCTTCGATACGTTTTTCTAACTTTTTGATTTTAGAATCAGCTGAAATAGCAAAGACAAATGACAAACAAGCAAAAGAAAAAGCCATAAGTGCAAAAGAGTCCATTTAAATACCTCCAACTAATAAAGAAAAAGTGTTGTAATTAATTTACGGATGCAAATGGAAAAGGTTTCAAATTGCTTATAACGAGTGAAAAAGAAAAAACCGTAGCTTCTAGCATGTTATAGTTTGAATTGGTTAGCCCTTTAAACAAATTCTCGAAAATAAATTTAGCATTAGAAGGAGTTTCTTGTACATGCTATTATTCAACAACGTTTTAAGGAGCTAAATATTGTATGGATCACTTTTTCACACTTAATTTTTGGGAGATGACTCTTAGAACATTATTTTCGTTTTTTACACTACTTATTTTGGCACGAATCCTTGGAAAAAAACAACTTGGCCAACTTACTTTTTTCCATTATATAACAGGAATTTCGATTGGTTCAATAGCATCTCAAATTGCAGCCGTTGCTGAAACACCTTTTTTAGATGGATTGATATCATTAATTTGGTGGAGCTTTTTAACTTTTTTCATAACCATCATTACGTTGAAATCTAAAAAAGCACGAGTACTGTTTGATGACAAACCGACTATTGTCATTCAAAATGGCCTAATTTTAGAATCTGGATTAAAGAAAAATCGGTTGCATATGGATGAACTAACAATGATGTTAAGGGAGCAAGCAATTTTTTCTGTACAAGATGTACAATTTGCAATACTAGAGACAGATGGTAAGCTTAGTGTTTTACACAAAACTTCAGTACAATCAGCTACAAAACAAGATGTTAAAGCAGATGTTACGCCTCCAACATACTTGCCAACAGAGGTTATTTCAGATGGGCAGCTTATTTACGAAAATTTGGTTGAACTTGAATTGACTGAAGACTGGCTTAATAAGAAATTGAAAAAGCAAAGGGTTCATAACGTTAGGGATGTTTATTTTGCCCAAGTTCAAACAAATGGTTCATTGTATATCAGTCTGAAAGATAATAAGGGACAAACTGACCTTTAATACATCTTGTCCTAGCTATTCATTTCGGTCAGTCATAAAAAAAGAAACATTTGAAAGCATGTAATATTAAAAAGCAACAACTAAATCTTTCTCCAAAATAAGAACAAAAAAGCCGCAGAGAGTGAGTATCTCTGCAGCTCCTTTAAGTAGTGGAACACTACGCAAACTTATTTTGATTGTTTATTGAAAATTTATACTTCTTACTTCATTAGTAAAGATTAACAATCTCAGAATAAAAAAATGCTATAACGTCGTCACACACTACAGCTCGAATTGGTTTATGCCCTTTGAATAATGGCTTAGTCATTAGCATTATACCACAACTTTGGAAATGGGAAAAAAGCTTATTTAAGTCCAATTATCGATTTATATGATGGTTCAATTGTGAGATATATGTTCGGTCATTCGAATAATAATTCCCTTGTTTTCAAAACAATAAAATCAGCTATTCAATCATTACAATTAGGCGAACAGCCATTAATACATAGTGATCGAGGTTTTCAATATACATCGAAGGAATTTAAGCGAATTGTGGAAGCTGCCAATATGACACAGAGTATGTCCCGTATTGGTCGATGTATTGATAACGGACCAATTAATCATTTTGGGGCACATTGAAGTGTGAGAAGTATTATTTACATAAGTACGATTCATATGAAGAGTAAAAACTAGCGATTGATGATTATATTCATTTTTATAATTACCATCGTTATCAAAAAAGATTAAGCGGCTTGAGTCCGTTAGAATTCAGGACTCAAGCCGCTTAATACATTTTTTATTATTTCCACTGTCTACTTGACGGGGGGCAGTTCATAATTGCTTTCTTGGTCTATATTTATTTTTATTCTTCTACATTATTTTCAATTATCTGATACGCCTGTAAAAGTTAAGGAATCTGGATCCCTGATAACCATTGAAACAAAAACATCCTCTTTTTTATATTTAACTGCATGGTATGCAATTCCGTCTAATTCGAAATCTCCTTCCTTTTTAATTTTCCACCCATTCTTCATTATAATAAGTTTATAATCGATTGGGATTCTTTTACCAGAAACTCTATCCCATGTTATTATATATGAACTTACTGAACCAATTTTGCTTTTAGATTTTATCTCCACATCTTTTGGTACTGGAAAACCATATAAGAATTCTTCTTTTTCATATCTTGAGTCTATAATATTGGTATATATATAAAATGTTCCTACAGCTACTACTAAAGCAAGTGCAACGACTATTGCTATTTTTTTCATCAAAGTGAACATTCCCAACGAGAGAAAATCTGTTTCGTTTGAGGCTTTGTTTTGGACTTCGTTTCGTACTCTCTCTGACACTACTCTCGATTTTTTCGTTGAAGTATCTTCAAAAATCGTATTACAATATTCACATTTCACAATTACTAAACCATCTTTATATACTTTCTTAAAAGGATTACTGGCTAAACAATTAGGACAATTATTCATTTGTATTCACCTCAATATATCTAACTACTATTTACCATTTTAGGAAACTTCATTATGCCTGTACATAAAAAAAGTACAGGTACTTAAATATTTGTGCCTGGGCTTTTTTCATTCTTTTAACAGAAAGACCGAGATAGCATAAATACCCTTGTTCATAGAACAAACTTTTATTTTATAATTTAATAAAGTTTAGATATAGTATCAATAATAAAATAAAGGATCATAAGTCCTATCCCAATTGCTAGAGCCTTACCTGAAGATTTTTCTTTTTGCACATCATTTTGTACTTCGTTTCGTACTCTCTCTGACACTACTCTCGATTTTTTCGTTGAAGTATCTTCAAAAATCGTATTACAATATTCACATTTCACAAATACTAAACCATCTTTATATACTTTCTTAAAAGGATTACTTGCTAAACAATTAGGACAATTATTCATTTGTATTCACCTCAACATATCTAACTACTATTTACCATTTTAGGTAATTAGATATGTTTTGTACAGACGAATATTTTAGTGATGTGCATATAGCTACTTAAGGTCCAAATCTTCAGATTCTATTAAAATGCAATTGAGATGTTTTTTAAAGGTAAAGAGAGAGTAATTGAGGGTTTCAAAAGCATAGTTGAAACTGCTTTTGACACTTTGATTGGAAACAGTTCTATGGGTGAATATGAAGAAAAAATGTTTTTTGTTTATCCTGAAAACTTCGTAATTGTTCGGGTAGATGTTAAATTTTATAAGTATACATTCTCATCCAAAGGTATTATTGCTGAAACTGAAAATATTTTCTGCTATACCATGGCAAAATCAATTGTTGATCATAAGAAATTATCTGTCGATGAGCTTTTGTATTTGGTGACAGAAATGATGGCGCGGAAAAGATTAGTGAGGTTAAAGCATTTATAAAAGAATTAAGAGATATATGGAAGATGCTAGAAACTGAAGATACAGAAAGTATCCTTTTAAATTACCAACTTGCAGATGCACCACAAAAAGTTTTAAAATCTAGCTCAAATAATAATTTACCTTCAGTTTCGAATATTAATGAATTAAAGAAATTCGCAGAAGATAGAGATTGGATTGTCAAGGAAGTGTTATCTGATAAATTAGAAATAAAGAATTACGAAATTGAAAAATTATTCTCTCAGGAAGAGAATCCGAAGTTTGTTCTTGCTAATGATTCAGCATCAAACGAAGATTATCAAAGATGGACAAAGATGATTTATGAAATTGATGAAGCATATGGCGAAGTTATAAGAGAAAGAGAAACAAATCCAGTGATCCATTCTTAACTAATATTCTACAACAATTGACCAGTTCACATCAAATTGAACTGGTCTTTAAAAATTTTATTTGCTAAAACAAGAACACTTTTGGATGAGTGACCTAAATGAATACCAAAACCCTGGTACTCATTAATTTGAGCATTGACTTTTTTATTTCCACAAATATTAATACTTGCCAAAAATCTGTTTTGTTAATTTCTTTATATATAATTGTAGTACAGATACAAAATTAAATTGCATATATTCGAGTTCTCAGACCCAAATTCAAGAGCAAATAAATATAAATCTCAAATTCAGGCCCAAGTTCAGTCTCAGATTCTAGCGCAACTTCAAGCTCCGGTTCAAGAGCAGGCTCAAACTGATACCGATACAATATCAAATGTTGGATATCCTAAATTAAACGTAATTAACGTCCTAAATTCGTAAATTTAGTTTGACAATAAAAAAAGGCCAACTATAAACATAAATCAGGTGACACCTTATATAAAAAAATTATAATTAAGGAAGACCGAGAAATGTTTCTAGAGCTTTATTTTGAATATTAATTGAATTCCTCCGATATTTAATATGTTACAACATACACCAATGGAGTGATTAGTTTAATAAGCATAGATAAATATTTTCCTTGTTTACAAAATTTATATGAAGGAGTACAATAATTCCGTAAATCAGAACTAATAAAATATCGGCCAAATCTCAACAATTGAGAACGGAGGACCCATTATTTTGGGGTTAATTCTGCCTTGCAGAAAGGATGAGATATTCTCTTTCGCCATCCTACCCGTCAGCTAACTTCGTCGGCTAAAGCGAAGGAGGTCATAAAGAAGACCGCCTAACTCAAGTAATTTTTTATTGCTTGTTTAGATCGGTCTTTTTTTATTTTCCAATAAAAGGGTTGCGAATGGTTTTTATTCCGCACATGATTCATATAAATTCAAATTTTGGGTAAAGTAATGTATTACTATGTACCACACTTAGGAGATAAAAATGAAGAGCTTAAAAGAAAATCTTGATCCTGCAAAGATTCTTGTTTTGGGATTCGCTATTCTAATTTTTATAGGTGCTTTTTTATTAACTCTACCTATAGCAACAGAAGATGGTAAAGGTCTAGCATTTTTAGATGCATTATTTACTGCTACGTCGGCTACATGCGTTACAGGTCTTGTGGTTGTTGATACCGGTGAAACATTTTCATTGTTTGGAGAAATTGTAATTCTAATCCTAATACAAGTAGGTGGGCTAGGATTTATGACATTTGCAACCTTTTTATTTGTTCTATTAGGGAAAAAAATTTCTTTAAAAGAAAGGTTGTTATTGAAAGAAGCTTTTAATACAAATTCAACTGCTGGCGTAGTTAGATTAGTTAAACGGATATTAATTTTCACTGTCATAACTGAATGTATTGGTGGTATATTGCTTGCCGTTCGTTTTTCATTTGATATGTCTATTGGTCAAGCAATCTATTATGGATTCTTCCATGCCATTTCAAATTTTAATAATGCTGGTTTCGATTTAATGGGAGGGTTTAACAGTTTAACTGATTATGTTGACGATCCCATTGTAGTTTTAACAATTAGTTCTCTTATCATCTTAGGGGGATTAGGTTTTATTGTGATTAATGAACTTTATGAATATCGTGAAATTCGTACTTTCTCGGTACATACAAAGGTTGTTTTAAGCACAACGCTTATCCTTATTGTTGGAGCAACTATTTTAATATTCTTATTTGAGTATAATAATGTAAAAACATTAGGTTCCTTATCTCCAACAGGAAAAGGTCTTGGCGCTTTATTCCATAGTGTTACACCTAGAACTGCTGGTGCTAATACATTATCTATGGGAGATTTAACTCATGCAACCTTGTTCTTAACCATCTTTTTGATGTTCATTGGAGGAGGATCAGGTTCGACTGCAGGTGGTATTAAAGTCACTACGTTCGCAGTATTAATTATAACTGCCCTTTCTCAACTAAAAGGAAAAGAAGAAGTAGTTTTATTTAAACGTCGTATTGTTATTGAAAATATCCTAAAGGCACTAACTGTCGCAATGAGTGGTATCATGATAGTAGTTGTTGTCACTTTCATGTTAAGTATTACGGAAAAAGGTCATGTATTTATAATGTATCTATTTGAAGCCACTTCAGCATTCGGTACTGTTGGTTTATCGATGGGGTTAACGCCTGAGCTTTCACCAATTGGTCGTTTTATAATTATTTTAACAATGTTTGTGGGGAGATTAGGACCTCTTACATTAGGTTTTGCAATTACTAAAAGACGTAAACAGGAAGCATACCGACGTCCAAAAGGTAAAATAATGATTGGATAAATAAACGGGGAGTGTATAGAGAGTGGATAAAAAACAATATGCTGTGATAGGATTAGGAAGATTTGGAACCAGTATCGCAAGAAGATTACATGAAGCTGGGCAAGAAGTTTTGGGTATAGATTTAGATGAAGAGAGTGTAGAAGATGCTGAAACTTTTTACACACACGGAGTTATTGCAGATTCTACGGATGAGAAGGCACTTAGATCCTTAGGAATTACCAACTTTGACTGTATAATTGTAGCAATTGGTGATGATATTCAAGCAAGTATTTTGACTTGTATGCTACTTAAAAATCTTGGATTAAAAAAAATAATCGCAAAAGCTATTGGAAAACGTCACGGTCAAGTTTTAGAAGCAATAGGAGTGGATTGGATTATCTATCCTGAAAGGGATATGGGAGACCGAGTTGCCAATCAACTTCTTTCACCAAACACTCTCGATTATATTGAACTTTCTAAGGATCATAATATAGAAGAAATTATTATCCCTTCAAAAATGGTTGGTAAGAACTTAAAAGAGCTGAACATTCGTGCTAAATTCAACGTTAGTGTAATCGCAATTATAAGAACTGGAGATATTATCGTATCTCCATCCCCTGAGGAATTACTGCAAAGAGAAGATCTGTTGGTAACTATTGGTAAAAGAAGTGATTTAGCAAGGTTCTCAAGTTTAAATGACTAAGAGAACATGTTGATTTAGCTTTGACAAGTATATAATGTAGCAAACAAATAACCAGGTGCTCGAATGAGTACCTGGATTTATTTAAACTAAACCTCTAATTCATCATGTTTCTTCTTTTTAGGTACAACTTTCATTACTACAGTAACAGCCTCATCTATAGTTTCTCCAAGCATCGATTTCAGATTATACACCAAGTTTTCAACCTTATCGGCTACCCACAAAACAATGATGCCTCCGCATAATGTAAACCCAATAATATCATGGGCCATCGCCTTTATAATTTGAGTAATCGAAAAATCTTACGTATTTCCATTTCATCTAAATGGCGAAGAAAATTGGACAATTACCATTGCATAACCTTCTTATTACCTAGTGTCACCCGAATTAGTACAGCAGCCGTTGTGGTTGGTGTTATATCGAGAGCGAATGCCAACACACTCAATTGTTCGAAATCTCGCTGTTTGAATTTAATCGTCACTTTGCCTTTGTTAGGCTGAACCGTTATCCTCAATTTCGGCCTTTCTGGATATCCCATGGTGTTTGTATCTTTCCATCGATAATCTCTCCTGAACCACTTTCTGATCTCTTCGACAACGAACTCTGACACTGCCCCAGTATTACATAACCTTTCTGCAGCATCCTTTACAGGTTCATCACATATATCTGCAAATTTGTATAAGGGGGCATTTGGGTGAGTAATGAAGGTAGGAAGAACAAACCTGTCAGCTTTAACATCAGTGATGAACACGATTTCGCACTATTAAATCATGCAGAACAAACAAACCCGTTGACTGGTAAGCCACGAAACGTCAGTAAGTATGTAAAGAGGTTAATTGAAGAGGATATGAAACGACCACCTCAAAGTAAATTTAGGATTGAGCGAAATGAGCCTATCATCATAGAAGAAGAAACGTACTCAATTGAAACTAAAGAGGCCATGAACAGTTTTATATAAAACAAAAAATCACTCTCTAAATGAGTAGTGATTTTTTTATACACCTGCCATATAATAATTATTATGCAAACTAATAAAGTGGGGTACAAACTTTCAAAAACGGTAGTACCTCACTTTTACCCCAGTTGATTTACTTTTATAACCCCTTATTACAAAAAACCTGGCATTTATGAAAACAGTATTTTTAGGTAAGCCTAGAAATGCTGATATAGCAAGGGTTGTGGGGTATGACTTATGAGTGTACCCCACAATTGACGCATGGATTTATTCTATTTTAATGAATAAAGATTTTGCTTGAGTTGCTTTCATTACTTTCGTTAATTTAAAAACCCAACTACAAAAAAATTTGTAGTTGGGTTTTCGTAACATGATATTTATACTTGTACTACTTTTAAATAGCTACTTAATTTCTATACATTAACTCCGTATACGTATCACCATATGGAGTTGCAGTTTCAGTGATATACGTGTTGATAATTGTACCCATAGGATTTCTTACTACATTTTTTACTTTGTGGTAAATAACATCTTTTCTAACACCAACACGGATATATTTAGTAGGGTACTGCGATTCATAAGTCCTTGTAGATGTAAAACTATGTGAAAATGAAATACCGAACGTTGATGAACCTTGTGCAAAGGAGCCGTTTATACTCCAAGTGATTCCGCCAGCGATGGATACACTTTTCACTTTATCCCAACCTGGTGTAGCGGGGTGATAACCAATAAATGCGCGTGAAACAGTGTATTTTTCAAGTGTTGTCTGAGTTGTCTGATTACATGTAGCACATAAAGGTTGTATGCTGTTATTCAGATAAGATTGGTAATCTTCTTCTGATTCAAACAAAATCATGCCACCGTCTTCTGTTGGTACGCTATACCTATCATCTGTCACAAATTCTAAATCTTCAAAGGGTAGTAATTCTGAATCACTTTCGGCTGCATGGACTAAAAGGCTACTGCAACTAAAAACTAAAAATAACACAAAGCTAAAGAACAACGAACTAAGTAACTTATTTCCAGTTATTGCTGTCATCTTTTAACAACCTCCCCTGTATTTGTAATTCAATTTCCATTATATACTAAGTGGCAATATTTGTATATACTAGTTTAGATTATTGTATAATATGTAAGTATTAACTAAAGTTATTAAATTTTAAAAGAAGGTGGAAAAAGAGTCGTGAAAAAGAGGTTAACAGTTTGTGCTTTACTTGGATTATTGTTAATGCAAACGGCTTGCAGCTATAGTGTGGATGTTAACTATGAAGAGAACAATCCCGAAATTGTTCTTTCTGAAAATACAAAATTAAAAAATTTAAGAGTACTAGAACTGGATGCTAATCATGAAGAAAGTAAGAAGGTTCTTAACATATTTGGAGAAGAATTAAAGGATGGAATTTATGCTTATGATGAAAATGAACATAAAACATATATTTTAATAAATTCAACTACAAAGAATTACTCTGATTACTCCTTTAAATATAATAAGGAAAAGAAAATTTTAACTTTTACCTATACAACTACAGAAGGAAGTAGCACAAATTACAAAAAGCTATTTCTTTTAGAAAGTAACAAGAAGAATCCCTATGAGGAAATCAAACTTCTTAATAATGGGAATGATGATGGTTTCATAGGTGTGTATACACGATAACAAAAGTTTATAAATGATTTACGTGGCGGTCGAACATAGGGGAGTCCGTTCTTCAAAAAAATGGTCGACAATTCTACAAATGAGGATAACCGATGAGCATGGGGTACCAGAGAAAGGAATATGTATCATTTTGCGCTTTGGTAACTGAGAATGACAAAGGGGGGAACACTGAAGCCTCGAGCTTGGAATTTTCTATCTCATAATATGTAGGCTTCTATAAAACCAGTAAGGCACAGGATGATGTGTTTTACTGGTTTAGAACCATGGTACTTCCAATTTAAAAGAAAAATTTACAGATTTTGAACGAAATGAAGAATCGCATCGTCTAATGGAGGAAGGAGGCGAAAAGGATGATATATGAATTAGAGCAGCGTGCTATACGCGGGGATCATAAAGCGATACTTTCCCTTATTGAAATGGATCAGGATATTTTGTATCGTCTGGCCATTACATATATGAAGAATGAGCAAGATGCTATGGACGTGATGCTATTTTAATGGTGATATTTCCGCGTCGCAGCAAAGTGTATCCGTAAAGATGAATCAGGATCATCAAGGTAAATTTTTAATGTTTTCTGCTGCAATAAAAGAAGATGGTACGCTGTGAGAGTCCAAAGGTATTTCGTTTTCACGAGATGAGCAATACGTAGTGGAAACGACACAATTTGAAGATTAAAATGGAAAGCCAAAAATATTTAAACTATTACGCCAATCCTATTGGGAAAAATATTGAACTGAATATTCCTTTGCAATAAAGTAAAGATGTTCAAAAAGGCTCTCCTTTTTGGGCATCTTTTTTTCATTCTTTCATTCTTTCATCATCAATGAAAAACCTCCATACCTTCTATTAAAGATCAAAGCTACCGAGAACCATAAAGTCGACAATAACGCCGCTTACAGGATTTTCAGACCCTAATACACTAATGCCTAATACCGTTACACCACTAATATTTGTCACATTTGCAGAGACATATTTTGCGGCAATATTCTTTTCTCTCATTTGTACTCTAGGTCTTAAATTAATCGATGCATTTGTGGAGTATACACTTGATACTGCGAAATCAATAGTTGATAATAAAGGATTGCCATTCGCTAATGCATTGTTTGTAACATAAAAGGTAGCGATCCCATTTGCGTCTGATGTAGCTTGTCCATAAATAATGCGCTTTTCTTTTTTTGGATTCGACTCACCAGCTTTAAATACATGTAATAGTGTTGGTGCGAGTTTAATTATTTCAATGCTCATAGTCATTCTCCTTCATTTAATATTTTAGTATCCATCCTATTCATGCAATGCTATTCTATGAACTTTTTATTCGTTTATTACTTTATTAGGGATGAGAAAAATGGATGTGATTTCTCCTTTAAGCAATTTAAGGGTCACTTGGGGATGTAGTGACCCTCCATCAAAAAATAAGGGGAAATACTAGCTTACTAATTACGTTTGTGTAACTAATTCTACCGCTTCGATTACTAAAGGCGTACCTGCAGTGAGTGTACCTGTAACGTCGTTAAAGGTTAACTCTGTTGCAGAAACTGTATAGGAGCCACCTTCCTGTAATACCCCATTAATATAGAAATTATAGTAGCCATTTGTGACTACTGGGAAAGCAGTAGCGGCATTTCCACTATCATCTAAAAAGGCAGTTGCAGCAATAGTCGTGCCATCAGTGACAGCTAAATTTGCTGCTAAAATATTAAAAAATTTAGTGGAAGTTCCTGTAACATTTACATGGATATTTATAATTGAAAGTGCCATTTTTTCACCTCCCTTCAAAAAAATAATCTTTAGTGAGTTGTTATACGAGTCAAAAAGTAGATTGTTTTCACACCAGAAAATGAAGGTTTTCAAGAAAATACAACTTATTATATTTCCACTAATAGTATATGAATTGAATATGGAGGATGGTTTGGCGATAGGTCTATTAAAGAAAATTTGATAGAGGATAAAGGGAGAGCGGCAGATACTCGACCAACACTACATTAATGTACTGATGGCAAGACATTCTTGGTCAGGAAATAAATATAATTCATAGGGAAATTAATTATGAAATAGAATAGTGCGAGGGAAAATGCTTGCTTTAACACTTAAGCAAGTCATGGATAATGATGAAATCAGTCGCTTAGTGTTGCTAGGGAAGACTAAACTTGTCATTTCTTGCGCTTACCCGGGAAATTATTTTTTATTTCCAAGCAAGATGCTTTTTGTAAGGGCAAGATCATGGAAAGAAAGAACAGTATACTAACAGGAAATAGACATATTCGTCTATTTCCTGTTCCATAGCTATTAATCTTGCTTTATGTTTGGCTTTTGGGATCGAGTGATATTGCTCGTAGCGGCACATTCTACAAGAGCAATGCACTTTACCTTTGCTCAATGTACCCCTTATAGGCATGTATTCATTTTCCCTTAACATAATATTTTGTAAAATAGCCCATTTCTTTTGAATCTTTCGCTCTCTTTGATGGCGAATATAGGCCCTTGATCGATTTTTCATCCATATCAGCTCCCTTGAGAAACCCAAGCTTGCAGAGAGGTCAAGGGATGTAGCAGCACTCCCTACAAGCTTGGTATGTCGCTGATAGTCCACATAAATCTTTTCATCTAATCAGTCCTTTTTACGAAAAGCCGCAGCATCATCGTACGTTACTTCTCAAAATAGTTTATGGTGGAGCTCATTCAACACAAAGTACTTTCATGCCCTTTTAATGTACCATTTTTGGTTATAAAAGAGTACTTTCTTTTCCAGATGGAGAATATAAGACAATCTTAGTCGCGAGACCAGAAAGTGAATTACACAAACCTTGGTGATTTTGAAGAGCTAAAATGAGAGGGTATGGCTCCCAAGGCTGAAAGACTAACTTCCATTATATTACATTTTTTAGGGAGCTACTGATTTGTTGCGGATAAGACTTCTAAGTGTCTTGAAACTGCAATACATAATAATTAGAAAAAATTTCAAATTTTGATTCGTTCAGGTCCATCTTTAATGAGATAATATTCCTTATAAGGGTGGTGTTTGGAAGCGTAAATTAAATAGATAGTGTCACTCCGATGTCATTTCCACAACATTCACGCTTGTGTCAAGTCACTGTTACAGAAATAAAAA
The DNA here is from genome assembly GCF_000801965.1 of Lysinibacillus sp. A1. Lineage (NCBI taxonomy): Bacteria > Bacillati > Bacillota > Bacilli > Caryophanales > Bacillaceae > Lysinibacillus > Lysinibacillus sp. A1. Next base: position 75,330 of record NZ_JSZM01000040.1, on the reverse strand, counting down.
TGGTTTCATTCGAAGGGGAGATAATGTATGGGCGAAAAGGAGAATTCTTTAGAAGAAAAAAATAAGGAGGCTATAAAATTTTCAATTGTAATACCCGCGCATAATGAAGAACAGTACATTGGGAAATGCATAGAATCCATCTTAAAAGCTTCTAAACCATATGAAAATCAAGTTGAAATCATTGTTATCTTAAATCGATGTACGGATAAAACGGAGGAAATTGCAAGGTCGTATCATTGTATCGTATTAAAGAATGACGACAAGAACCTTTCTAAGATAAGGAACGCAGGTGTTGAAATAGCAAGAGGTGAAATCATTGTTACGATTGATGCAGATACACTGATGAATGATCATGTGTTGTCAAAGGTAGAGGAGTATTTAAGCTCAGGAAAGTACATTGGAGGCGGAGTTACAGGAAAGTTTGAAAGAATGTCCTTAGGAATTTTTGTTTCAGCATTGTTATTAATTGGCCCATTATTCTTTAAGTATGGAGCTATTTCTGTGGGGATTTTTTGGTGTTATAAAAAGGACTTTAAATTGATCAATGGTTTTAATGAAGAAATGCTTATGGCGGAAGATGCAGATTTCGCTAAACGATTAAAAGTGTTGGGCAAAAAGAGTGGGAAAAAATTTGGGACCATTCAAAATGGAATGATCACTTCAAGTAGGAAGTTTGATAAAAATGGAGATTGGATATTACTTAAACGTCCATCCATTATCTTAGCCTATCTGAAAGGAACAGATCGAAAGTATGCGGATGAAGCCTATTATGAAAATCAAGATAGATAAAGAAGGGTTCTTAAGCTAGATTTCAAGTATGAGAGATAAAAATAAAGAAACCATTGTGCCGTTAATCCTTATTCGATTAACGCTTTTTTTTACGTTTTATTGATTGATAGTGATATACCTATTACTAATAGAGGTGAAAAATGAGGGGATGTAGAATTCAACAGTAAATGTAAAGTTTTATGAAAGGAGAATGTAAATGACTACACCTAATAATCGTACGCCCATTAAAAACAGAATCGGTGCTGTATTTATTCCAGTTCGTAACTTAGAGAAGGCAATAGAATGGTACAGAAAAATACTTGGTTTGGAAGGAGGAGAAGAGCATTTTGGACATTTATTCGTGGCACCTATGGAAGGAACGGCAGGATTAATTTTAGATGCTATGCCAAAGTGGAGAAAAAAGGATGGGGATATTGCCACCTACCAAGTTCCATCCATTCAGCTTGTAACGGATGATCTCCAAGCTTCATATCAATTTATGAAGGAGCATCATGTTGAACTTGTGACAGAAATACAGGATGATTTTTATTTTGTGTTCAAAGATCTAGATGGGAATGTATTAATGATTTGTAAAAACACTTAGCACTTTATATAGGCAGCTATTTTTCTGGATAAAGCCAATCGTACTGAATAGTAAAGGGAGGAAAGTAGTACTATGAAAACAACTGAAAATTTTACAGATAAGGCTGAAATATATGCGCAATATCGTCCTAGTTACCCTAATGAATATATTGATTACTTGCTTTCAGCTAATCAACTTAAAGAAGAACAGATCGTGGCCGATATTGGTTCGGGTACGGGGATATTGAGTCGTCAGCTGCTGGAAAAAGGTATGAATGTTATAGGAGTAGAGCCAAATGATGACATGAGAAAGATGGCTGAGGAGTCATTAAGCATACATTCTCGTTTTAAATCAATAAAAGGAACTGCCGAAAACACTACTTTAAAAGGTAATAGCGTTGAGTTAGTAACAGTTGCACAGGCATTTCATTGGTTTGATAAAAAAGCATTTAAAATTGAATGCCAACGAATAGTAAGGGAAAAGGCTAATGTTGCTCTTGTGTGGAATAGCAGAGATTTAACTAGTCCGATTATTCAAGAGAATGCAGAAATTTGCCAAAGGACATGTTCAAATTTCAAAGGATTTAGCGGTGGAATGGAAGAAACCCAAGACGTTTTTAATAGCTTTTTTAAGGATGGGAAGTATGAGTTTAAAAAGTATCAAAATGATTTAGTATTTGATTATAAAGGTTTCTTGGGAAGGAATTTATCAGCATCGTATGCTCCCAAAAAACATGACGAAAAATATCAAGAATTCGTTTACTTACTGTCGGCGTTATTCGAAAAATACAGTAACAATGGAAAAATAGTTCTCCAAAATATAACGCGAAGCTATTTAGGTAATGTCTAAAAGAGTTGCTAAAATCAACCTAACCAGAAATGATTTTCATTTTTTTGATAGTCATAAAAACCCCCAATATTCAACTTTATAAAGTGAATATTGGGGTAATTCCACATGAATTACTTATTTTTTTCATTTTGAATACGACTGAAATCTACTTCCTCAGCGAACTCTTCTCTGTTTTCACGCTCTCTGTTAGCATTTTGATTTTGATTCTGTTGTTTTTTGTTGTCTTGAGTTTTATTATTCTTATGTTTATTATTACCCATGATCTTCTCACCTCCACCATTAGTGTGGGTGAAAGATGTTTTTTTATCCGCATAAAGTACAAATTGTGATGCTTCATAAGCTATGGATTGAGTAACATTTACTCGTTTGTCAAAAATAAAAAAAGTAGCCAAGGTGAAGCACCTTAAATTTAAAACAAAAAGACAGAGTTTAATCCACAAGCTCTGTAGATTAAATCTGCCTATTTGTTTTAATGACAACACTCATAGAGAAAGCAGTATTACTCTAAAAAGAGCTTCTCCAGACAGTCCTTGAACTTTTTTACAAGCTCTACTGTGCGTTTTACCAGATGGAAACTCGATCCTCTGGAGCTATATACATGCCATCTCCAGGTTTAATTCCATAGGTATCATAGAATTCCTGGAAGTTTACAATCGTGCGGTTTACTCGAACTTTATTGGCTGAATGTACATCGTTTTTGCTCAGCATTGCCGCAAATTCTTTTGTTGTTGTGGATTTCCACATTTCTGCATTACTTTCGAAATATGCTTTATAGTCTGGATTACTCATTTGTGATACAACTTGCAGTGAAGCGGCCATTCCACCTAAATCAGCGCCATTTTCGCTTAATGTAAGCTGACCGTCATTGAAAACACCAGGGATAATCTCAATGGCATTATAAAACTCAATCAGTTTCTGGTTTTTCTCTTCGAACTTTTTAAAGTCCTCTTCTGTCCACCAGTTATTGGCATTGCCATTTTCGTCGTATGCAGATCCGTTGTTATCAAATGCATGGCTGATTTCATGGCCAATAATCATGCCAATGGCACCATAATTTTCTTCAGGTTTAGCATTTATATCATAGAAAGGTGCTTGAAGAATACCAGCAGGGAACGTAATTTCATTATTAAGAGCGTTGTAAAAAGCATTTACCGTATATACGCTCGTTACCCATTGCGTTCTATCTACCGGTTTATCTAGCTTGGCTTTCGTGTTATCAATATAAGCTTTCGTTACTGTGAAGGTATTAGAGAATAGCGAACCACCTTCGTCATATGTTTTGATCGCTACTTTGTCTAATGTCGTATCCCATTTGTCCGGATAACCGATTTTAACAATCATCGTATCCAGTTTTTTAATGGCTTTAGCTTTTGTTGTTTCTGACATCCAATCAAGAGATTTGATTCTTTCCTCATACGTAGCAATTAACTGATCTACCATTTGTTCTACATCTTCTTTAGCCTTTGGGGAAAAATGTTGTTCGGCATACATTTGCTCCAAATAGCCGCTCATTGTGCTAGTTGTCTTAGCTACTGCGATTTCTTGATCTGTTTTTTCTCCTGTAACTCCGTATAATGTTGCGGCAAACTCATTAGCAGCATCTCCGAATTCATCTGACAATAGACCGCCAGTTGCCATAAGAAGTTGTACTTTAGAGTAGGCTTTAAGCACATTAAGATTAGTGTCAGTTAAGAGCTCTGCGCCTTTTTGTGCCAGCTTCACATCAAATACGATTACTTTATCAACACTGTCAACTTTCATCGACTTCAAAACTTGTTTCATATCTACGGTTTTGAACATGTCATCGAATTGTTCGATTGAATATGGATTATAGTATTTAGTAACGTCGCCTTGTTCATGAGGATCAAGGGATACGGAAGCTAAGGCTTTTTCCATTTCGTAAATTTTCTCGGCAAGTGCTATTGCAGTAGACTCTTTCTCGCCTGACACGACTAAAAGCTTAGTCATATATTGAATATAGGCCTTTTTCGCATTAGCGTCTGCACTTACAAAACTGTTCTTATCTAAACCAGTAGCTAATCCAGTGTAATACAGAGCATTTTTACTGCTATTCTTTGCATCGTTCATGATGGCAAAGCCAAATAGTGAGCTTAGACCCAATTCTTTCTCTAGGGTAAGATCTGCTTGCACAAGATCATCAAGGGTTGTAGCATCGTCAATTGCCTTTACATATTTTTGAATAGGCTCAATCCCTTGTTTATTTCTATTGCTTGTATCCAATGCCGTCGAATAGAAGTCGGCAATCTTCTGTTCTTTCGTTCCTTCTGCAAATTGTTTGCCAGAAAGCTCAGTAATTATTTTTTCTATTTTATCTGTATTCTGTTTTTGAAGCTCAGGAAAACCACCGCCCATGATTTCTCCTACTGGAATTGTCGATTTATTTAACCATTTTTTATTGATTGCTTCATAAAAATCGTCATGTAAGTGGGAGCCTTTAAGTGTCCATATTCTGGCGATCAGATTTTGGAACTCATCAATCGTAATAGGGTCATTTGCGCCTAATTTGCCGTCAGGGTTGCCCGTCAGTACGCCTGCTTTAGTCAGATTATCGATATCTTTTTTAGCCCAAGTAGGTACATCAGTGTACTTAACTCCAAATGTGCCACTGCGAAGATCATTGCCAACAGGCTCTGGCAATTTGCCGAACGCTCTGCTCAACATAACTAAAGCTTCAACTTTCTTGGCTGGTTCATTTTCTCGTAAATCCTTGTTTTTTGAGCCTTGTATAATCGCTTCTTTATTTAGCCCTGATTGATATGCATCTGCTGCTACCAATAAGGTTTTAACAAGCTCTCCTCTTGTCGCTGGTGGGGATTTTTCATCGGCATACACCGCTACACTTACTGATAGGACCATTGTAATGGCCATGAGTAAGGATAAAAACTTCTTTTTCATCTTCGTGCTCCTTCATAGTGGATTTGTATAAATAAAGGTAATTGGGTAGATTTTAGAATTTCTACCATTTTTCCATTGTAGTTGATTTTTTTTTGTTTGAAAATATGTTAGGAGCTTTTTCATTTCAAGAGAGCATTATCTAGCTAATTTTGCGCAAATAGAGCGGAGAAAGTTCACCTCCTATTGAAAATCTTACTATAAGAGCGAATGATAAGGTTCAAATAATAATGCACTGAGATATATCGATGAAATAAATTGTTAAGATTTTATTTTATACGAATAGTAATAATTCTATGCTCAGTTGAAGGTTTCATATACTTCTAAATGGGTAGTATTACAGTGTTTGTTTACCAAAGAGGTCTTATAGAGAAATTTGCATGAAAAAATCCATTTGACGTTTCGTACTATTTTTCGTATTATATGGAGGAAAAGAATGCCCGGACTTAAACGGGAGAGGTTCATAGCTGATACCCTCTATAAAAAACTATGGAAACATGACACTATGCCATGTCCATATTGGACGTGGCTTTTTTTTATGTTTAGACGTATGTTTGAATAGATGAATGGGTGAAGCCTCTCTTGAAAAGTGTTGGGAAACATTTAACAAGGAGGTTTTTTTATGTCTAGTCGAAGCTATGAAGAAGGACTAAAGGATTTAACATTATTAGGTAATCAAGGAACGAAATATTCATTTGAGTATGCCCCTGAGGTATTGGAGGCAGTGGATAATCTTCATTCCAATCGGGATTATTTCGTCAAGTTTAATTGTCCTGAGTTCACTAGTTTATGCCCGCTTACCAATCAGCCTGATTTTGCAACGATGTACATTTCGTACATTCCGGACAAAAAAATTGTTGAAAGTAAATCACTAAAGTTGTACTTATTCAGCTTTAGAAATCACGGTGATTTCCATGAGGATTGCGTTAATATCATTATGAATGACTTAATTACATTACTGGACCCACGATATATCGAGGTTTGGGGGAAATTTACTCCACGTGGGGGGATTTCAATTGATCCGTGGTGTAACTATGGGAAGTCAGGAACTAAATACGAGGAAATCGCAAGTTATCGTTTAATGAACCACGATCTTAATCCGGAAAAAATTGATAATCGATAAATGAAAATTGGTAAGTCCAATTAAAAAAGAGGTTTTTAGCTACCCTCTTAAAAAAACTAAGGGGAAGGCAGCACTTTTTCTTAGAGTGCTGTTTTTTCAATCAAAGGGAGTTTTTATGGATGAAACAGGAAAAAGCAATTGTTGTATTTAGTGGAGGTCAGGACAGTACAACTTGTTTGTTCTGGGCAAAAGAACGTTTTGCAGAGATTGAGGCAGTCACTTTTGATTATGGTCAAAGACATCGTCTAGAAATTGATTGTGCGAAGCTGATAGCAGAGGAGCTCGGTCTCAAACACCATATTCTTGATATGTCTCTCCTAAATCAGCTCGCTCCGAATGCATTAACACGACAAGACATTAAGGTGGAAGACGGTGAAAATGGTGAGCTTCCATCGACGTTTGTACCTGGACGGAATCTTCTTTTTCTTTCATTCGCGGGCGTTTTAGCGAGCCAGGTAGGAGCTAAACATATCGTAACTGGTGTGTGCGAAACGGATTTTAGCGGATATCCGGATTGCCGAGACGTTTTTATTAAGTCTTTGAATGTAACGTTAAATTTATCGATGGATCATTCCTTTGTAATTGATACACCGCTGATGTGGCTGAATAAAGCACAGACATGGGAGCTTGCTGATCAGTTTGGGGCACTAGAATTTGTTCGGGAGAGAACATTGACTTGCTATAACGGTGTAATAGCAGATGGTTGTGGGGGATGCCCAGCTTGTATACTGCGAAAAAAAGGGCTTGATGAGTATTTAAGCAATAGGAAGGAGTTTTAGACATGTTAGATTTTAAAATTGTCGATAAGCTCCAAAAAATTGGTGAAGATATTCAGAGCAATCAATTGAACTATCATGCTAAGCGTGTACTTGTAAGCAAAGAATTTACCTTCGATGCTGCTCATCATTTACATCAATATGAGGGGAAATGCAAAAATTTACACGGTCATACGTATCGTGTCGTATTGGGACTGAGTGGATATACAGATGAACGTGGCTTGATGATTGATTTTGGCGATATTAAAAAAATATGGAAACAAAAAATCGACATTCATTTGGATCATCGTTATTTAAACGAAACGCTTCCACCTATGAATACGACAGCAGAAAATATCGTTGTTTGGATATACGAAAAATTGGTAGAGGCCTTGCATGAAGAACAAAGAGAAAACGGTGCGTGCGTAGAGTTTATCAGGCTTTATGAAACTCCGACAAGCTATGCAGAAGCAAGACGGGAGTGGATGGAGCTTGAGTAAGGTACCTGTTATCGAGATATTTGGACCGACAATTCAAGGTGAAGGAATGGTAGTTGGCCAAAAGACCATGTTTGTAAGGACGGCGGGCTGTGATTATTCCTGTTCTTGGTGTGATTCTGCATTTACTTGGAACGGGAGCGGAAAACATCTTATCGTTCAAATGACAGCGGAAGAGATTTGGTCTGAGTTGAAGCGCCTTGGAGGTCATGGCTTTTCGTTTGTTACGATTTCAGGGGGTAATCCTGCCCTTTATCCCAATTTAGAAGCACTAATTGCCATTTTAAAAGAAAACGACATAAAGATCGGAGTGGAAACACAGGGCAGTAGGTGGCAAAACTGGATGTCTGACATTGATGAATTGACAATTTCACCAAAGCCACCTAGTTCAGGAATGACCACTGACCATTCGGTGCTCGCTGATATTTTAGACAAACTTAAAAGGCAAAATAGCAAGCACAATATTTCACTCAAAATAGTCGTTTTTAATCAACTAGATTACGATTTTGCCAAACAAATTCATCATCTATTTCCAATGATTCCTTTTTATCTGCAAGTCGGAAATGATAATCTCACAACGATTGACAATTCACGATTAATAAACGATTTATTAGAAAAATATCATGCATTGATTGATAAAGTGATGAAAGATGATGAATTAAAAGATGTCAAAGTATTGCCACAGCTACATGCCCTTGTATGGGGAAATAAAAGAGGTGTATAGTGTGCCAATACAAAATGTCCATACATTTATTGGAGGAGTAGTAGGTTGAGAATTTTATTTTATTTATTATCGATTGTCATCGCTAATGTGGTAACGGCGGCATTTGCGCCATTGCAGTTTGGGATGTTCATTGTTCCAATGGGAACACTTTTAATTGGGGCGACCTTTATTTTTCGGGACCTAGTGCAAAATAAATATGGACGAGCAAAGACGTATATATTTATTAGTGCAGCTTTAATTTTATCAGCAGTCGTGTCATTCATACTGGGGGATACACTTTTAATTGTGGTAGCATCGGCTGTCTCATTTGTTGTCGCTGAAACAGCTGATACTGAAATCTATACTCGATTGAAATTACCAATGGCTTGGCGAGTGTTATACAGTGGAATCGTTGGCGGCTTTCTAGATTCTGCAATTTTCGTTGTCCTTGGTTTAAGTCCACTTGGAGCTAATATATTACCCTGGGAAGCAGTACCAGCCGCTATTTTAGGACAAATTATTGTGAAGACGATTATACAAATGTTCGGTGCCTTAATTCTTGGTCAAGTGGGAGCAATAAAAGAAAAACGTCTTATTTCGGGCTGATTTTTTGTAGTAGAGGGCTACTCGCGTCTTATCGGAAAAGTGAGTAGCCTGCATTGAGTAAGTTATATGACATTGATTTTTCCATTTTTATGCCAAATCCAACTCAAGTATGCTATGATTTTCTCTATAGATAGAAAAGATAGGGGGATTTTTGGTTTTGAATAAATATAATAGTGCTGATATTATTTTTAGTTTATTTTCTATTTTAGGACTGCTATTTTACATAATTCCGATTGTTTTTATTATTTGGTTTGCTATTAGTACGACTAAGCAACTTAAAAGACAAACAAAATTATTAGAAGAAATTAAAGAAAGTATAAAAAAATAACAAGAAACTATCAAGGGACTTGAAGTCGAAATCACTGCAAGTCCTTTAGTTATGCTTGTCAACACGTAGTAAAATGTACTGTCCTAAAAAATATAACAAAAAACAGGTACTCTTATGAGACCTGTATTTTTTAAGAATGGTAATCGCTATGAACTAGGGGATGGAATAAAGGGTTTAGTCACATTAGTGTTCATAGCGATTCCCCCCTTACAAGACATATCATTTACTTATTTTGTAAATTTTATACCATGCAACTAAGATTATTATGGTTGTACATAGACTATCGCTCTCCATTTTTGTTTAGTACAAACATGGTAACTATGCATACCGCACTTATAGGTAGTTTGTTAAAAAATTGTAGAGGTTGATATAATATTCTATGGATGAACACGCATACTAACAAAAAACTAGGTACTCCACAAAGAGAGCACCTAGTTTTTATTATGAAAAAAGGAAGGGTCACTTGGGATGGAGTAACCCTAGTAACAATTCGGAGGTGTAAGGCTAATTTAGCTTTACACTATTAAGTATATGTTAGGTACGCTATCGTTAAATAGTTAATTGCCTGAAAGATCATAAAAAGAAACTCCTGAATAGTTTCAGTTATAAATTGAAACTATACGGATAGAAATGGTAACATGGAAATAACTTTAGGTAGAGGGGGAGAAGGCTTGTGAAAAAAAGATCTATACGTTTTTTAAGCATGGGCATTGGATTCTCCACGGCTGTTTTTTTCTAGAATAGTTGATGAAGGGATAAGTCTGTCCTTTTTTAGAAAAAAAACCTAAAGGAGATTCAACATGAAATCAAAACTAGTGCGTAAAAATCCAATGCAGGCACCTCAACCTGTCGGGAAATATAGTCATGTCACAATTATTCCAAAAGATGCGACAATGTATGCTTTTTCAGGTCAAATTGGTTTGGACCAAGATGATCAATTACCACAGACATTATGGGAACAAATTATAAATACTTTTCAACATATTGAAACAATTTTAGCTTCAGAGGAAATGGATGCCACTCACGTTGTAAAGGTCAATATTTGGGCTACGGAGGAAATAGATTGGGATCATTTCTACGAGCAATGGGAAGGTATGTTTGGCGAATCCTATCCATCCATGACCATAGCCTACGTATCGGCACTAGGTTTACCAGAAATTAAAATAGAGCTTGAAATTTGGGCGGCTAAATAATTTGATACTTCGTAATTATCGTTTATTACCTTAAACGTTTATTTTTACGAGGATGATTGGAACGAAGGGCGGTCCTGTTGGCGGAAAGTGTCCACCAGTAGTGACAATCACTTGCTTAACTTTATCATTGTACAATTTAAAGACGACAATATCAGTTGAATATTGTCGTCTTTTTTCGTCCATAGCCATCATTATCGGAACATTTTTTTTAATTGCTTCATTTCATAATTTAAATCGTCAATTTGTTTTTGCAGTTTATCCATATCATTATTTTTAGTTTCGTTTTCCTTTAACTCATCTTCCAAAGCAAGACCTGCTGCAATGGTCGCTAGCGCATCACCTAGTGTGGTGATGGCTCCCGCAATAACAGCCAGCTTAGCTGCTTGACTCACTGATTCAGTTCCTTCACTATTCCGATAGCCTTTGTTATTTTTCATACAATCCTCCCTGCAAAAAAGGGTATTATTTACATAGTATGCATGCTGTAAGAGACAGGTGCAGAACAACAAAGATGAATAGCAGTCAAAAAAAGGTCACTTATTGAAAAATAAGTGACCAAATAAAATGGGGATGTGTATCTTGCTGAAGATATGAGCAAAGATGGAAAGCGAGTAGGGTACATTACCAATATATGACGTTTCACTTTAGGTTAATAGGTATATATCCTTGGCTAAGAATCTTTTCTTTTTCTTAGGGGAGGGACTGTCCAATAGGTCCCCATTCGCCACAGCCACTCCATTGGTCCGAAGCGGAAATAGTGTAGCCATAGCTTACTACAAATCAATTGGAAAATATAAATACCTAGACAAATCCATAGTGACTCAATGTATCGAAGTTGCCCGATTAGTTGGAATGTATGACCAATGATTAAAATGAGTGCTGTCTGCCCTAAATAATTTGTTAAAGCCATGCGTCCATAAGCCTTTAATGGTGATAATAGTTGTTGGAATAGTGCACTCTGTAGACATAGGATAATGGCTCCCATGTAAAACGCTGAAACAAACGGACTAAACTGTAATCCAATTAACGCAAATTGCTCCATATTCGTTATATGCTCTTCCAGCTGAATTTTGGATAATTGATCGATATTCACATTGGCTGTAGGGACATACTGCCATTGATACAACCAGCTACCTATGCTAACAAGGAACATGACAATTGTCGCTAGCAGGATTTTTTTTCGATGTAGTCGGGTATTTTCAAATAGGCGATATTGGCCAGCAGCTAAACCTAGTAAAATTAGTGGGAAAGGCATGAGAATTTTCATTCCAAAATAAGCTGTAAGGGCTAATAGGAGGAGCCCAATTAATAAATTAATTTCTTTCCGCACTTTATAAAATGGTAAAGCTAAAAAGCCAAAGATGGCATAGACAGTTAAAGCTTCTCCTGGTTGAAAAAAGAAATGAATAATACCCATTAGTAATAAGATCAGAAGTCTGCGACTAAATAAAACATAGGCTCTATCGTTTCTAGCCATTGCACGGGAAAGAAAAAGATAAAATCCGATTCCAAATAAAAATGAAAATATAATGAAAAATTTACCTTCTATAAAAAGTGTAAGAAATTGACTATAGGCAATATCACTAGCTAATTGAGGTGGTGCAATCCACATCAATGCAGGGATATTCACTAAAATAATACCTAGTAAGGCAAATCCTCTTAAGTAATCTAATGTATCAATACGTTTGTTATTGTCGGTTGGTTGCAATGTTATCTCCTCCTTACAACCAAGTATAAAGACATTTCCTAAAAATTAGTAACGATGAATGTTACGTGAATCTTACAAAATCGTCATATTGGAATTAGCTGTCCAGAGGGTATGTCGCTAATATGGTTTGCGCATGTTTCCGCAAAAGCTGAATTAATTCAGTGGGTTCTTGGACAATCGCATCTGGACCTAGGCGATAAAAAAAGGAGCTAATAAAGTGAATCTCTCCTTGATCAATCATCATATCGATATAGCCAGTTCCATTGCTATTAGTAACCAATGCCTGTTCAAAGTTTGGCTCACTTCTACACTGTCTTACACCTTCTCTTGTTAATTCTACTTGTAAGCGTATTGGCTGCTGAGGTTCATGGGGACTCTCTAGCCATTGTTGTAAATGAACAGTTGTCTTATAGCCTTTATCGCTTACATTCATTGAATGAATGCGATCGACTCGAAATAGAAGGGTTTTTTCTGTTTGTAAATGAATGGCAGGCATATACCATAGGCCGTCATGCGCATACACCCCAATAGGATGGACATGCTTAGTGGTGATGCCTGATTTTGATTCATATTGAATGTCTAATTGTGAATGGTTAATAATCGCTTCTAATACGTCTGATAATAGTGGTGTAGATATAGAGCGTTTAGGGTTCCAAAAGGCCATATAGGATTGCAAACTATCTACCTTTTTTTGAGCATCCTTCTGCAAGGATTCATATAGTTTTTGTGACACAGACTTCATTTCCGTATTAAAAGGTAAATCACGATAATAGTGCAACGATTGGAACGCAAAGAAAATAGCGACCGCTTCTTCCTCTGTAAATAAAAGAGGGGGAAGTATTGCACTTGAAAGCACAGTATATCCTCCATTTCTTCCTTGCTCCGCATAAATTGGTAGCCCCATATCACTTAAATCTAACAGATAGCGATGTACAGTTCGTACCGAAATGTTGAAGGCATCGGCAATTTCCTGAGCTGTAAATTGCTTTTTAGCGCTGACAAATAACAAAATATCAATTAATCGTTTAGCTTTGGACATATTTTTTCACCTTTTTTATTTAATCATGTCAATAGTTGTCATGTTTTTTGTTTAGTATAGACGTTGTACAGAAGATTTTCAAAAGAAGAGGAGCTGACATAATGTCACGAGAAATAGTGGTATTTATCGGAATAAGTTTAGATGGGTTTATAGCGAAAGAAAATGATGATTTACAGTGGCTGGAAGAAACAGAGGGAGAAGGGGATAATGGCTATACGGATATGTATCAAACCATTGATACCGTTATAATGGGAAAACGAACATATGATTATATCTTGGAACATATTGATACATTCCCATATCCTGATAAGAAATGTTATGTGTTCAGCAAATCTCAAACGGGAAAAGATGAGCATGTGGAGTTTGTTCAAGGGGATGTGGTGGCGTTTACTAAGAAATTAAAACAACAACCAGGCGCAAAAATTTGGATGGTTGGTGGTGCTGATATATTGGATGCTTTTTTACAGGAGCAGTTGGTTGATGAATGGATCATCACTATTACCCCACATTTATTAGGGTCAGGTGTTCCATTATTTAAACAGCCCCGACCTTTTGAAGATTTAAAACTGCTTGAGACAAAGCGATACGGTCAAATGGTTCAAATGCATTACAAGGTGAAGAAAGAAGTGTAAGATACTATGGATTAAAAGGAAAGGATAGATGATGTAAATCTATCCTTTTTTTCATGGATCATTTATATAAATGTAAGAAGTCTTATGTAGCCATTCACCTTACGCTAAACCGACAAGACAAAGGAGCGGTAAATATCACCCATGATTCCTTGCATTTGATGAACACCTGAATCCGTGTTAGACATTACAACAAAGCCTTTTTCTAAATAGGGGTAAGCAACTAGCATGCACTGATAGCCAACACCCCAGCCTAATGAGGAAATTTCAACCTGTTCACCAAGGCCATCTAGAAATACGCCAAGCCCTACAGATTCATTACAACCTTGTGCATGCATGAGTTGATGCATGGTAGGAGCTGTCAGACCTAGTTTTCCTTTTCCTTTAAGTGTTTGCATCATATCAATTAACAACTTAGCCAAATCCGAGGGTGTCGTCCAAATGCCACATGCTGCATCATAAGGATACAACGGGTGGCTTGGTATCGTTCTAGTGCCATCCCTATGGTGGCCACTTGCAGTATGAGCTACTGGGAGTGAAGATGAAAAAAAGCTATGATGCATGGCTAATGGTTGAAAAATTAGGTCGTCCATGAGAGAGGAAAATGGTGTGTTTGTGACGTCCTCAATAAGCAATTGAATGATGCAATACCCTGCATCAGAATAATGAAATTTTTGATTAGGTTCAAGTGTGCTAACAATTGGACTCTGGCAATAAGGCGTTGAACCTTGTAATAAATCCTTCATAGATGGCCATTGAGCCAAAGAATGTAGGGGAGGAAAGCTATCTGCTGGATCAACAATACCAGATTGATGACTTAATAAGCTCCGTATTGTTACCTTTTTTGTCCGAGTATGCTCACTCTCTAGCAGCTTCCAAGAGAGAAGATTACGATTAATATCCTCATCTAAGTCGATTTTTCCTTGCTCTGCTAGCTTTAGCACTAAAATGCTTGTCAATAATTTACTCATCGAACAGGCATTAAAAATGGTTTCCTCATTTACATAATCGAATGATCCAATTTCTAAAACTCCAAGGCATTCAGTTCTTTGAATCTCTCCATGTTCAATAAAAGCAAGACTAAGCCCTGTAATTTGCTTCTGCACCATATGGTCATAAATTGTCAGCATATAATATGCACTCCTAGTTTTTCTTGTATTATACTCAGGGGGAATGTACGTTCTTATTTATAGTGAGCGTACATGAACAATCATGGAGGGGCTCTGTGCATGAAATTCATGTTTTTGCCATGTACCATATAGGTGTACCAAATCAAAGCCATTTTGCTGTAATAGTCTCGTCATTTCCAGTGGGTATGTATAGCGCAGTAAAATGAAATCCTCATAGATTTTTCCACCTTGTTGATGGACGGCATGGCACGTTAAAATTTGCGTGACAGGGTTATATTCCTCACGATGGAAGGTGATTCGTTGTTCACCATTGCTAGTGACCGTTTGTTCCTCATACTTATCAATGACTGAAAGCTCACTTAAAATTGTATTTCTTGTATCGAAAAGAAACTCGCCTCCTGGCTGTAAATGCTTTTTAACAGATTGCAATAAGGCATTTTGACTGTCATTCGTTAAAAAATGTTGAAAGGAATTGCCGGTCATATACATAAATTTTGTGGTGATAGGCAATTGTAGCTGTGTACAATCTTGTACGATAAATTGCACTTCTACATTTTGTTTTTGTGCTTTTTCGATAGCATGCTGAATCATCCCTTCATGAAGGTCTATCCCAAAGACAGGAATTCCATGAGTTGCTAATGGAATAGCAATTCGGCCAGTGCCACAGGCTAATTCAATAATGGGGTCTTTTTTCGTACCAAGATAGCGTTGAATATAGTGAAGGTCGTCTTGATAGTTGGCATAGAGAGCGTCATAATCAGATGGATTATTATAAGTCTGTAAATTATTTTCGAAATTGTGTGGCTTCATCTTGTCCTCCTATTTTCTATTATGAAGGTTATTGTATAATAAAGGGAAAAATTCTACAAAGATACATGAGAGGTGTTGCTACAATGGCAATGGAAATTCCGCAAAAAATACATATTATTGGCTCTGTTGGTAGTGGGAAAACGACATTAGCACGATCATTATCCAAAACTCTTCACCTTCCTTTTCATGAATTAGACAATGTCGTTTGGATTCGCAAACCATCAGGGGATATGAGAAGGACGGAGCAAGAAAGGCAGGAATATCTACAAAGTATTATCCAAACGGATGGGTGGATTATTGAAGGAATTCATCAAGAGGAATGGGTGACACAAAGCTTCCAGCAAGCGGATTGTATCATCTTTTTGGATACGCCTTATAAAATTCGTACTGCTCGAATTATTAAGAGATTTTTAAAACAAAAAATAGGGATTGAAAAAGCCCATTATGAGCCAACCTTTTCGATTTTTTTTAAAATGTTTAGATGGAATAAACGTTTTGAGGAGGTGGGGAAGCCTAATTTTTTTAACAATCAAGAAGACATAGTAGATAAACTAGTAGTCGTTCGGCATAAAAAGGATGTAGAAAATTATTTTCGTCAACCAATAAAAAGCGTATCCCGATGAATGGATACGCTTCTTGTTTAGGCATTTTTCTTCGTGCGTGTTGTACGCTTTCTTGTCGTAGGTTTTTTCGTTTTATCTAAGGATGCCTGTAGCGCTGTCATTAAATCTGTGACATTGTCAGGAACTGGTCGTTGCTGATCACTAGTGGCTACCATATTGGTTGCTTTTTTCTCTTCGATTAATTCCAGCAATGCATTGCGGTAGTCATCAGTATATTTCTCTGGGTTAAATGTAGTGGTTAATTGATCGACAAGCATTAGAGCTGTCTCTAATTCCTTTGGTACAACGTCTTGCTCGCTTGGAACATTCGGGACATCACCCACACTTCGTACTTCATCAGGATAATGAATGGTCTCCATCACGAGGGCATTTTGATACACTCGCACGACCGCAAGCTGCTCTTTTGAACGAATAATGATTTTAGCAATGCCAATTTTACCTGACTGCTCTAACGTTTTGCGCAATAACGAATAGGCTTTAGCACCAGTAGAATCAGGGGATAGGAAATAGGTGCGTTCAAAATATATCGGATCGATTTCCGTTAATTGTACAAAATCGATAATTTCTACGGCTTTCTCTTCATTTTCTTTTCGTAGGCTCTCTAAATCATCTTGATCCAGTACGACAAATTTATTTTTTGTATATTCATATGCTTTTACAATATCCTCATCTTTTACTTCCTGATTGCAGCCCTCGCAAACCTTTTTATAGCTAATTGGTGTATGGCATTCCTTATGGAGCTGACGCAGCTTAATATCTTTATTTTCCGTAGCGGCATGAAGCTTTACTGGGATATTGACAAGTCCAAAGGAAATGCTTCCTTTCCATACTGTATGCATATAATTGTCACCTCGTTTTTCTTACTATGATATATTTTGCAGTTTTTTATGTATCGTAAATCGAAATCGTCAAACACTGTAGATAAAAAGCAAGGTAGGTATTGTGTCATGAAACCAATGCTTTTAACGGAAGCAAATGAAATTCCATTAGGGGATGACTGGCTTTATGAAACGAAATATGATGGCTTTCGATGCCTCTTACTATGGGATGAACAACCGATGCTTATTAGTAGAAATGGACGCAATTTAAATCATTCGTTCCCGGAAATTATAGAGTATTGTCACCAAATATATGCCTCAATAAAAGCATTTTTACCACTCACCTTTGATGGGGAGCTAGTGTATTTAAGCAATTCATATAAAAGTGAATTTTCAGTTGTTCAACAAAGAGGGAGAATGCAAAATCAAGATGTCATTGCCAAGCATGCACAAGCTTTCCCGATGCGGCTTCTAGTGTTTGATGTTTTAACGTTGAAAGGGGAAGCATTCAGCAATCGTTATTTAAAAACTCGTAAAGAGCAATTGGCGAAGCTAGCAGCAAAGGTAAAGCTTCCAAATGTAGATTATGAAGACAGAAGAGCCATACAAATGGTGCAGGCAAGTGAGGAAAGTAAAATTTTATGGCAGGCCATCAAGGTCTACAATGGGGAAGGGATGGTGGCAAAGAAAAGAACAAGTAAATGGCTGGATAACACACGTTCAAGCCATTGGTTGAAAATTAAAAACTGGCGTTATGTGACGGTTATTGTGACGCAATATGATCATAGTAATGGTTATTTTCAAGGTTCGATTTATGACGAAGGACATTTACGAGAGGTCGTTACATTTAAACATGGCATGAAGGAGGAAGAGCATCAAACCCTCGTTGCTTTTTTCCAGGCTCAAGGGCAACGTATGAAAGAATTATGGGAGCTAGAGCCCTCTATATGTGTGGATATTGCCTGCATAGATTTTGATGGTAGTAAGCTCCGCGAGCCAAAATTTCATGCCTTTCGATTGGAATTATCACCAGATAGTTGTCAATGGCAGCATATGCAGCGTCAGCTGTTTCCTATTCCTGAAACAGTTCCCATTACACATCCCGACAAACCTGTATGGCCAGAAATAGGTGTGACAAAGGATCATTATTTATCGTACCTACAAAGTGTTTCGCCATACTTGTTACCATTTCTTCTAGATCGACCATTAACAGTAATACGCTATCCACATGGTGTGCCAGGGGAAAGCTTTTATCAAAAGAGTAGACCAGATAAACTACCTAACTTTGTAGCCACAGCGATGATGGATGAGATTGATTATATTGTCTGTAATAATCTTGAAACATTGTTATGGCTGGGCAATCAATTGGCATTAGAATTACACATTCCATTCCAAACACGACAAACCATGTATCCGACAGAGATTGTCTTTGATTTAGATCCTCCTACAACGGACCATTTTTCTTTTGCGATTGCAGGTGCACTAGATTTAAAAAAAATTATTGATTACTTTCAGCTACAATCATTTGTCAAAACTTCGGGCGGGAAAGGCTTACAGCTCTATATCCCGTTACCCGCAAACAAATTTACCTATGAGGAAGTTCGTGTCTTTACTGAATTTGTTTGTCGTTTTTTATGCCAGCAAAAGCCACATCTATATACGATTGAGCGCTTAAAAAAGAATCGTCATAATAAATTATATTTAGACTATGTCCAGCATGCTGAAGGCAAGACAATTATTGCCCCATATTCCACTCGTGGAAATGAATTAGGCTTAGTTGCAACGCCACTTCATTGGGAAGAGGTAAATGATGACTTAAAACCTTCTTACTTTACGATTCCTGCTGTTATGGAGCGAATGAAGAAAATCACTAATCCCTTTAAATACTTTCGAGAAGTAGGAGAACAACAGGATTTTCAAGCGGTTTTAGAGCGTATGAAAGAGTAAATGCTCTATTTTGAAAGCGTATTTTCATCCATATTAAAAAAGGAGATGCTTGAGACATCTCCTTTAAAGTGGTACCTGTGCTTTCACTTTTTCTAAATAATCCAATATTCCCATCGATGACACAATCGTATCGAAAGGGATGGTTTGATAGACGGGGTGATCTGGCGGTATATCATTTGCTTGTAAATAGCTAAATAAAAGCTTTTTTAAGCGAGCATCTAAATAGTGAACTTGTTCCTGAAACTGGCTGGATGCTGCTTGTGCTTTACGGCCTTCTTCTAAGAAGAGAGGTGTCCAATAGCGTACTTGACGGTATGCCTCAGGTGGATTTTTATAAGCCCCATAATGACCAAAATATAATTCACTTGCCTGTAGCTTTTCGTACAATTGAATGGAGTTTTCCATCGTTTCAGGATTGTACTGGTTTGGGGAAGTGGAAGGTATGATTAAATCAATTGCTTCACCGTCCATTTCTGGGTAACGTACACCCGTTGTATCCCCCACAAAAAGGCCGTTAGTAGCGGAATAAAGCATAGAAACATGATGCTTTGCATGACCTTCTGTATGATAAAACGTTAAATGATGCTGTCCTAAATGGAGTTGTTGTTCATGGCTTACTTCAATAATTCGTGCTGCATCAATGGGCACAATCGGATCAAAAAGACGGTCAAATTCGGTCCCATACACTCCTTTCGCGCTGGAAATAAGCCTGCTCGGATCAATCATATGTGCCGACCCTCTAGGGTGAACGACTAATTTTGCATGAGGACAGTTTTGTAAAAATAAGCCTGCTCCACCAGCATGGTCCAAATGGATATGTGTCACAATGACATAATGAATATCCTCTAAAGCAATATTTAATTCCTTCAATACTTCCATGATGTAAGGAACGGATGGACTAGCAGATGTTTCGATTAAGGTTATTTTTTCATCAATTAATAGGTAGGAGCTTGTTCGCTGTTCCCTATTTAAATCATGTGTATCAATACAATAAAAATTTGCGGCGATTTGTTGGACTCTACTCAAATGAATTTCCCCCTTTAATTTCGAAAATGTGAAACATATGCTCTAAAAGGCAAATTTTAGCTACAAAAAGTAGTAGTTATACTATATAATAATAGAAAGTTAAACTGAATGTCCATTCATTTTTAGGGGGAGCGTTATGGAGAACAAAATTCGTTATGATACAAGGAAGGTGCACCGAGTTAATTTGGCAATAATATCGATTTTAGCCATTCTTATTTGTGGACCTATGATCCTATCAAAAGGAATACTATTTTTATTTGTCGGACTAGCTGTCATCGCTTTAGCAGTGTGTAATTATTTCTTGCCGATTAAAACATATGTGAAGGGATTTATCTTTGGTCTTATTCCTTCAAGCGTAGTGTTTACTTTATTTTTACTAGATAGTTTTTCATTGAATAAGCATTATATTTTGCTGTGCACCATTGCTATTATCGCCCTTTATTTTAAGAAGGAATTAATCGTGTTTTTTGGAATACTGACTAATGTTAGTTTTTTCATTTTATATATGGTCAACTCGTCATCTTTGTTAGGGCCGTTTGACGACATCATTGTTTTCGTCACACTTCTAGCAATTATGAACGGTGTCATTATTGCTTTTTTCTTATTAGCTAAATGGGGCAATGAGCTAATTAAACATGCAGAAATTCAGCAAAATGAAGTCCAAGCTTCCTTCAATCAATTACAAAATACATTTCGGGAAATAGAGAAAAGTAGTCAGGCATTGGACGAGCATGTGACACAATTCCAACAAACTATGCAAAGTATTTCAGGCTCTAGTAAACAAATATTGGTAGCGACTGAGGATATTTCTGCAAGTATTCAGCAAGAGGCTTCTAGCTTACATATGATTCATGGCACTATGAGTGATTCTGTTCATTTTGTAAATGAAACTTTGACGATTTCCAAAGACACAGTGGTGAAATCTACTGAACTTCAGCAAGAGGTTTTAGCAGGATGGGCTAAAATGCAAGACGCAATGGCTCAAATGGGCGTGATGAGTCATGCGATGAGTTCAACCGCAGAAACCGTCAACGAGCTTCAAAATAGTTTACAAACAGTGGATAGCTTGTTGCAGGGGATCACACATATTGCACAGCAGACAAATTTATTGGCACTCAATGCAGCCATTGAAGCGGCTAGGGCTGGGGAGCATGGGAAGGGGTTTGCTATTGTAGCGGAAGAGGTGCGAAAGCTAGCTGAGGAAAGTGCAGCCATTACAGTCAATATTACGAATGTGACGAAAACCTTATTTGAGAAATCGACGGAGGCTCATCAACGTTCTGATGATGGTGAAAAAGCATTGAAGCACGGGGAACAGCTTTTACAGGATGTCAGTTATTTCTTTAATATTTTAAAGGATTCATTTACGCAAACGAACACAGATTTGACGAGAGGTATGCACGAATTAAGCAGTGCCATCTCACAGTTTGAGGCAATTCAAATGCAAATTGAAAGACTGAATAGAATGACAGAGCAAAATGCTTCATCAACAGGTGATATATTGCTTTCTGTGGAGGACGAAAATCAGCTCTTATTGAAGATGACGGATACGACAAATCGCATTCAGGCTTTAAGTGATACATTAAAATCATTGGTCATGGCAAAGATTTGAGGGAAATATTGAAATTGAAATAATTGGTAGGGTAAAATAACAGTATGATTAAACATCTTAGATCGAGGGTATAGTGTTGTTATTCATCTGAGATATCCGAATGACAATTTAAACTCATATACATTGGTAGTGTGTTTTCTATAATGCTGACCAATTAAAAGGTGAAGTCGAAGGGGAGGAAGTATACCATGAATATTCGTAGTTTACAGAGTGCAGATTATTACACGTTATCGCCAGTGATTAATGAGTGGTGGGGCGGAAGGAATATGTCAGATAAACTGCCTAAATTATTTTTCGATCACTTTACGAACACAAGCCTGATTATGGAAAAGGATGGCGAGATTATTGGTTTTCTTGTCGGCTTTTTATCGCAATCCAACACAAATGAAGCGTTCATTCATTTTGTAGGGGTTCACCCTGATTTTAGAAAACAGAATATTGCAAAAAGGTTGTATGATGTATTTTTCCATGTGGTGAAACAGTATCATCGTAATATCGTTAAGTGTGTGACATCACCTATAAACGAAGTGTCCATTGCCTTTCACACAAATATGGGGTTCAGAATGGAGAAGGGTGACAAGGTGATGGATAATATGTCTATCCATAGTGGTTATGGCGGGGAAAATCAAGACCGTGTGTTATTTTATAAAATTCTACCGTAATTTACGGTACTAAACTTGCATATAGTCCCGAATAAGGGGGCTATAAATGTTTATCAAAAAACTATTTACCTTATGGTTTCTTCTTTCCATCATCGTTTGTGGTGGCTTTTTCTTTTTTGCCAATGTGCCTATTCAATATGCAGAGAAATCAAATGTTTCTTTAGCGCAACCTACTAACGATGAATTATTAGGTTATATGCAGCACTACCAATTTCTAATGAGTGATATTGCTATGGCCCTGCAAAAAGAATCTTATATCTTTTATGTAGATTATGGTGTACTGCCGAATGGAAAAATAGAGCTCCTTGTATCAATACCTGAAAAAATAGATCAGTTGTCCAAACAAAAAATAGAGGAAATGATGCTTCAATGTATTCAAAAAAATGATTTTAATCCAATATCGTTTCAAATAACAATTAAAAATCTTTATGATCCTGTGACCATGAACTCGACCAGACTTAGCTATAATGATGTTATGGCTCATTTATTTGAAGCGATGACCGCACAACAAGTTGGTTCCTTTAGCATCGACTACACGATTACATCAGAAATTGTCCACATCATCATCAATTTAACAGAAGAGAAAGATGATGTGATACAAAAGAAAGCTCGACAAGTAGCCGAAGATATCATCAAGCTTCATCAACTTGATGTACAGCAATTCCATATAGAAATACAAAATAAAATGTTTGCGTACGATAAATGAATAAAGAAATGCCAGATTTCGAGCGCTCATTTTTAAATGCGGAGCAGACCATTATGGTTTTGCTCTTTTTTTGTAGAAAGAAAGGGGAAAAAGAATGAGTAAAGTCCAAGATACTATTGCCATCATAACAGGCGCAAGTAATCCAAGAGATATAGGAACTGCCATTTGTAGAAAATTAGCGGTCGAAGGTGTACATATTTTTTTCACTCACTGGCAAGCAGACCAAAATTGGATAGACAAGTTTAAAGAAGAGATTTCTAGTGAGGGGGTCTCTTGTGAAGACTTAGCCATTGATTTATCTATTCCACTGGCGGCACAAACTATTCTGCAGACAGTCGTTGAAAAATTAGGTGTACCTTCTATATTAGTCAATAATGCGGCCCATTCTACACAGGATGGCTATTTATTGTTAGATGCTCAAATACTAGATCAACATTATGCAGTAAATATGAGATCAACATTCCTTCTTTCAGTTGAATTTGCCCGTCTTTATCAAAATGCACAATTAAAGTCAGGGAGAATCATTAATATGACGTCTGGACAGGATTTAGGTCCCATGGTTGGGGAGCTAGCCTATGTTGCAACAAAAGGGGCCATTTCCTCGTTTACAAGAACATTAGCACAAGAATTAGCTCCTATAGGAATTACTGTGAATGCAGTCAATCCCGGGCCAACCGATTCGACTTGGATGAATGATGAAATTAGAACATATTTGTTACCAAAATTTCCGATGGGACGTATAGGATCACCAGAAGATGTGGCAAAAGTGATTAGTTTTCTTGCGAGTGAAGAAGCAAAATGGTTGACAGGGCAAATCATCCATTCAGAGGGTGGATTTTTCAGAGGCTAGTAAGTTGGAAAAAATTTTGTACGAGGAGCCAAACAAGTTGATAAATGAAATAAAAGACCTAGTGATGGAGTCAAGTGAGGATGAAGTGAAGTCATTATTATTCCAGATATTACTTAGAATGAGTACGGAACAGAACGATGAAGATCTAGTAAAAGACCTGAAATCAACTTATAGTAATTTTCTTGGCTATAAAAAAGAGCAAAAAAAATCGGAAGATGCAAAAGATATTAAGGTAGTTCACGTTGTTTTCGGTGATTCTCCTTCAGGTAGTTTGAAAAACGCTCTTAGTGATATGAAGGTACTAGATGAAGAAAAGATCATCCATTTTTCGGATAAGTTTTCAGTAGGTCCCTTATGGAAATTAGAAGAAGATACGGGACTAGCACTAAGATATAAATGGTTAATGAATCATCTCAATCTGGACGAAGAGTATGTATGTAACTATCAGCAAGTTTTTAAAGAATCTCTTTTTAAGATCAAGTCTATTCCTGAACACGTAAAAATTTTTATTTGGTTTGGTGAGAACTCTGATGAACAAACGGCCTTACGATATGTCCTTTATTTACTGAAAGGAAGAACAAACAATATTATTTTAATTCATACAACTAATTTAGCAGATACTCCTATCCATACAGGTGAAATTGAACCAGATCAGTTAAAGCGGATATATGAGGAGAATAGAACATGTCTGCCTTTAACGCAAGAGGAACGAAAAAATTACGAACACGACTGGTTAACATTATCTAATAGCAAAGGGAATCTCAGAGTTTGGGAGAATAATTCTTTATACCAAGTGGCTGATGATTATTACGATGACTATATTTTACAAACGGCAAAAAAATTACAGCTTGACCGTCGGTTTATTAAATCAGCTAGACTAATAGGGGAGGTTATTGGTAATTTAAATCAAAGTATTGGAGATCCATACGTTGAATATCGATTGATACATTTAATCTTCAAAGGGGTTTTTGAAATGGAGGGAGTGCCAAAAGCGATGAGGTATTACAGTGTGAAACTTCGTGAGGTTTAATAATCAGATACCCTAGGAGGTTGAGCTACTATAAAAAAGAGAGGGGGTGTTTAGGGTGACTGTATCATTTGAAAAAGTAAGGAATTCTGTGGAAAATACATTTCATACCCTTGATTGTACAGGAGCTGCTCTCATTTTATTTCACAATAATGAGATGCAAGTGGAACAATATTGGGGGAGACAGTCAAATAAGGAAAATGTACGTTCTATTCAAGCTGATACAAAGTTTCATCTTGCTTCTTGTCGTAAAAGTTATATAGCGTTTGCTGTGGCGTTTGCAATCTTTCATGGTTATATTCAGTCTATAGATGATGAAATTTCTCTCTATCTAGCACCTGAGCATCAAAAGGAAGTTTTCAAAGGGATTACTATTCGCCATTTAGTAACGCACTCACATGGTCTTGCCTATATAAATGGGGAAGATATCCGAACTTTTGCTCCAGGCACAAATTGGGCTTACCGCGGTAGAAATATTGAGTTAATCGCAGCGATAATACAATTCGCTACAAAGCGAAATATTGCTGATATTGTCAATGAAGAAGTATTCAAACCATTAAATTTAACTGAAACAAATTGGTACAACGAATTGGATGAAACATTTGCGGAGGTCATACGAGAACAAAATGGGAAATTTTGGTCAGTGTCGTCTAATATAGATGGTAGTCAGATGAATATGTATGCATCAGCACGTGAATTTGCCCAGTGGGGGCTCCTTCACTTGAATGCAGGGAAGTATAATGGAAAACAGTTGATTCAACCAGAAATTTTAAAATTAGCAACAACCATACATAGTCCTAGTTTCCCTACTCCAAATCTTCCAGAAAATGGTTTTCTATGGTATGTAAAAGGATCGGAGCGAAAGCGTTCAGAGATTGGAGCACTTGTCCCAAAAGGAGCCTTTCAAATTTTAGGATATACAACGGTCACACTTCTCGTCATTCCGAGTGAAAAAATCGTAGCAGTTAGAGCCTTTAATAGTTTTGGATCACCGGAGGGGTATGATTACTTAGCGGATGTACGAAGTTTTGGTGATTCGATTATGGTAGAGGTCACATTTTCACCTGAAAGTTAATAGTAAAGTGGCGACCACTGACATTATCTGACTTGCTTTAAATGTATTTACTAAATGAATAAAGAAATGCCGGGTTTCGAGCGTTTATTTTTAAATGTGGAGCAGACCATTATGGTTTTGCTCTTTTTTTGTAGAAAGAAAGGGAAAAATGGGATTGAGATTACATTGAATCCCAGACTAATCATAACAAACGATTAACTTTTACTTGTAATCCTCGGTAACACAGCTGACCAAAATAAAATTCCTGCAACTAACAAAATCAAAATACCCCAAATACCCCAAATACCCCAAATACCCCAAATACCCCAAATACCCCAAAATCACTACCTCCTAACTAAACGATAGCCCATCCCACTTTCCTGTAAAGATGAATATGCACCTACCGTCTACTGTTTCACCATAAAAACCCATATGGTTGTTCAACTAAACTGCGCCGTTAGTTAAAGTGTAATTCTTCACAATCTCACCTATATGTTAACATAAATATCCAGATCTTTTAAAAGTGGTGTTCATTTATATGGCTCGATTGTGGAATAAGAAAAGATCCTGCCGATTAACACAGGATCTTTAATCAATAATTGATTACTTGTTTTTATAGCATTCTTAATTAATGAAATTCTGAGGAATACATTCACGAACACCAGAATTTCTCAATGAGTTAAATAAAGCTGCACTGATTCTTAAAATAACAAAGTTGTCAGTACCATTTTCTAATTCATAGATGACAAAGTATGAATTATCGACTGTAAAAATACATTTTCGTTCTAATTCAAATCCTGGTGGTACAGGTGGAAGTTTAAAAACTGGTACAACGACAGGTGTATCTCCTTCTTCTCTTATAAAATTGAAAGTTTGTTGGTCAATCTCATATATATTAACTGGATCAATCTCCACACCTTTATCTGGAACTGTAATTTCATCTTCAACTAATAGGAAAAAGCGCTCGTTTCGAAAATTGAAAAGACCTCTTGCTCCAATTTCAAATGATGCCATTTTATTTTCACCTCCATTCCTATAAATAAGGTATTCATATGGAATATGATTCGCTAGACTATAAGGAAGGAAGAGTAAAAAATAATTAATAGAAATATTCTTATGAGTCGGTTTCAGTAGGACTACTAAAGAAAGATACGTTGAATATATGATTTTACTATTTATTAACGAATGGTCATCTTGAATGAAAAGTCGAAGGAATTTAACTGATTTGTACACAGATAATAGCGATCGATGAAAAGAGTTTTCTATATTAATAAATGTTTTTTGTATTAGTTATAGTGAAATCCCTTCATTTTCTGTATATTTGTGTATGAGGAGGAGATTTAATGACTAGAAAATGGATGTTACCATTACTTTTATTACTAGGTGCTTTAATGGCTGCATGTAGTGAGGATCAAAAAAAAGATGGGGACGTGGAAGTAACCATTCCTGCTTTATTTTTCGAAGGACAGGACATCGATTCTGTTATTTCTAAGGCGAAAAATAGTGGAATTAAAGAAGTCATTAAGAATGATGATGGTTCTTTAACTTATAAAATGGCTAAACCAGAGCACGAAGAAATGATGAAAGGTTTAAAAGAAGGTATTTTAGCAAATGTAGATGAAATTAAAGCTAGTGATGATTTCAAATCTGTCAAAGATATTACATATAACAAATCCTTTTCAGAATTCACTCTATCTGTAAACAAAGAAGAGTTTGAAAGTAGTCTTGATACAATGGCTGCAGTCGGGCTTGCTTTAACGGGTATGTACTATCAATTATTTAATGGGGCAGACGTTGATAATTATAAAGTCACAGTAATTTATAAAGATGCATCAAGTGGAGAAGTATTTAATACGATTGTTTATCCGGATGATGTGAATAAGAAGAAATAATGTAAATAATATTTACATAAGTGTTAGTTCAGCCTTTTGACAAAAGTTGTCGAGAATTTCATACTCGATGGCTTTTGTCATTTTTTTAATTACTACAATACGCTCAATCGTTCCCTTATTTTGTTTGAATGCTTTGCCATCAAAAAAAGTCGCCCCGTCCGCTAGTAGGGGAAGAGGGCGGCTCTAGATTATGGGCAGAATTTTATGGCTTATATACGAAAAGGTCACTCAAACTTAAACGTGAGTGACTATTCGTGTTATTTATATTTTACTTCAAATCATTATGTAGCATGATAATAGGTAGCTATCTCTTTTAAGTCAGACGCTTTAAAATTAGCTACATCGATCTTATCAAAATCTCCTTTTTTGAGCAGGACAGTCATAGCAGATCCAGGATTGATGTTTCCATATGCATCTTTAAAGTTAGCTTGCCAATTGATACGGATATTGCTCAAATCCTCTATACCTTTTAATACTCTAATTAATTCAACCGTATTTTGTTGAGCATAATCTATTGCTTTCTTTTGTGTTATTGCATCGTCATTCATCATCGATAAATAATAGTAATCGCCCATGCCTTCAACAATAATGTTTCGATCACTTCCATCAGTCGTAGTAGTTCCGAATAAATCAGTAGTTATTTTGGCAATACGCTCTTCTAAAGGAATGCTTTTATCGTTTGCAATAGCCATATCGATAGCCAACTCATTCTCTGTAGTTTCAACAGGATTGGATGTTGAAGCATCTTCCTTTGCTTTTTCTTCACTACAGCCTGCCAATAATAATGTTGATAATGCTCCTATGTATAATAATTTCTTCACAGTGAAATTACCTCCTTAAATGTAATAT
Source organism: Lysinibacillus sp. A1 (assembly GCF_000801965.1). NCBI lineage: Bacteria > Bacillati > Bacillota > Bacilli > Caryophanales > Bacillaceae > Lysinibacillus > Lysinibacillus sp. A1. The sequence goes on along the minus strand of NZ_JSZM01000040.1, from coordinate 46,630 downwards.
ACTACCTATTTTAGAGGATTTGTAGGTAGTTGTATATACAAAACCCCACTTTTGGGGAGTGGGGCTACTTGGAGATTTAATAAAAGGTATATGGCAATCGTTGCAATTAAAGTCTCTTTGTTGTGGGCGTAAGCCTTGAACTCAGCATCGACTTTTTTCAGGTTGTCATTTAAGAGTTCGACTACATGAAGTTTCTAAAAAAACTTCTCTGTGTCTTCAATTTTAGAAATAAGGTTAGGTATGTCTCTAAATGATAGGTTGTTTAGACAACTTTTCAAGAAGTACGTAGTCTCATTATTATTTTTATTAAATCTGGAACCTAATCGGGCGTTAATGAAACCAGTCTCTTTAAGAATAGGGTTTTCATCCAAAAATTTTGCTATTTCGTTTGATTTAACTGTATATAGTTTTATATCTTCCTTTTGATTTACATACTGACCAACTAAATAACCTACGATTGTAGAACCCTGTGTTACAACTGAAGAAATAAAGAAATCACTTAATGGATTACCTTTTTCAACTGAGTATTCTTCAGATGTTAACTTTAATAATTTTATGTAGGAGTTTGGATTTGGTAATACAATCGTTACTCCCTCAAACTCTTCAAATTTCCCTAGTGAGTCAATTTCATCTTGAGTATAGTAAATCCTTTTCTCTTCTTTAGTAATATCATCTATGCTAGTAACAGCAATCTCTTGAGAAGGTCGTGATGTATCTATATTAAATTTTTCACTAATCACTTCAGATATTGCCTCTTGAATACTCTTTACTATTAAAGGGCGAGAGGTGTTAATAAACTGTTGAGTTACCTTAAATTTAAACCGTTCTTTAATAACAAATTTGATAAAATCATCATTTGGGGATTCAAAAATTTCTTTAATTACAGATTTAAATGATTGAAAATATATTAACGATTCAGCGAGGATTTTTACTGTTTCTTCATCATATAAATTTTTAGAAAACTTAATCAGATTTTCAAAATCCTCCTCATTATGATTTATAATATTGAAGATAAAAAAGGGCTTAGAATCCATTATATTTGAGTTATTTAAATCAGTAAAAAAGTGATACTCAATCCCATTTGTTAAGATACCTAATTTGACACTAGGGAATGTACTGAAATACCTACTTAATTGTGGGGCGCTTTTATTAATTTTCATATTGATCGATTTTGCCTCAATGAAAATTCGAGGTTGCCCATTGATTGAAATAGCATAATCTACTTTTTCATTTTTTTTATGAAAATCAGCTGTGAATTCTGGAGTGACTTCTTGGGGACTATAGGTGTCGTAACCTAACCCTTTAAGCAATGGTAAAACAAGAAATTGTTTTGTAGATTCTTCGTTTTTAATTAGTTCACTATTTTCGGATATCACATTGTTTAATAATTCTATAGTTTCTTTTAAATTCATTTGTACACTCTCCCTTTGTGGTTAATACAAGGCGCAATCTTCGGAATAAAAAGAATTTCTTATTGGATTAAATCCATTTTCATATTAATAGTCAATAATTGTTGCGTAAATATACCTATAGTGTTGACAAAAAATATAACATAATTAAATAATTTTTCCAATAATAGTTCTATAACAGGACATGTTTTTGTCATGTCCTGTTAATAGAATGTTCAATAAAGCTCACCTTTTTCTTTCAATATCGCTCACATCTTATCCAGTTTCTCAAATATTTTCGATAATTTTACCAAAGATTTGTAAGTTAAATCTAGTATTGATTATTATTTTCCACATGGCATACTGAGCTATCCTAAAATTTTTTTCTTTTCTTCTAAAAATTCTTCTTCAGTTAAAATTCCTTTATCTCGTAAATTCGCAATTTTTTCTAAGTCACTATATGGATCTGCTGAGGTTGATAATTTCTTTTTATCATTAGGCAATCGATGGTTATCTTTGCTATCTTGAATTTGTTTTTGCACAACATCTATAAACTTGTTTAAACGATCATCATTTAAAATATCATCAAATGTTGCACGTAAAGCAGGAGTGAGGATTGTCAATTCTTTTTGAGCAATACCATCAGAGGCAAGTAAAACTCCTTCCATATATTTATAGTTAAAGGGTGTATATAATTGAAGATTACCAATTTTTGTTACAAAAACCACTCGCATATTTGTTGCTATCAAAAGACCTTTTTTTTCTAAATTTCCACAATCATATTCAGCTGGTAAAGAGGAGAGTACAATTTCATTGGCCAATTGCACAGTGTTTTCGAAATAATCGATTGCTGGCTTATAAAAGGTGTACTTCATCCCTCTATATAAACTAGTCCCCACATATTTCTCTCGCTGTTGAATATCCTCTTGTTTTGTACGTTCTTTTGCATCTATAACAGCTTGTCTTTCTGGAGTATTTTCAAATGTCCCCATTATCTTTTTGAAAAAGCTCATTTTGTCACCTCATATTTATTTTCCTGAAATGATTAGGTAAAAGAATAGTATATAAACATAAATAAGTAAATTTCCCAATAGTGGTGCTATTAAAGGACATGTTTATAACATGTTCTTTTCATAGTTATTATTATGTTACTTTTAGTTTTAATTAAAAATCGAATATTTGTTACTCTCCAAATAACGATTACAATTTCCCTTTATCCTTCAAAATTCCCACAGCTTACGTAGCTTTTCTAAGTTCTCTTCCTTTGATTTCGGTAGCTCCTTGTACCATTTTTCAAGAGTAGGATTGTTTGCGAAAGCCTGGAACTCTGCTTCGTCATTTTCGGTTTGGGTTTCGTCTGTAGAATTTGGTTCTAGGTAACCAGCCTTAACTATTAACTCTTTATAGTCCTAATTGTATGCTTTTGATAAAAGTTTCAGTGTTTCAGGGGTAGAGTTTACATGTTTTCCTGAACGTCTATTAAATCCTTTTTCAATAGTGTCTAAGTATGTATGACTAATACCAATACGTTTACTGGCGTTTCGTAAAGACTCACTACCTCTTAATTCATTCAGCAATTCACCTAGTGTGTTTTCATGTAATCACCACCTGTAATACATACTTTACAATACTTTAAATAATTTATGTATTTATTTAACTAAAATAAATGTTAATCATTGTTGACAATTAATTGTATTACACCAAGAGCACAGTAGGTGTTATTCTTGGTTACCAAACTAAGGGATATAAGAATAAAAACAGGGATGTCAGTTTCAACTGGCTCGAAAATCTGGTACAACACGTTAAACGATTACAAATATTAAACTTTATGGACAAGAACCTGGTATTAAATTAGCATTACAGATTGTTCAAACTTTAAATAAGATTGTCATTCAGGCTAATGAGGATGAACCAACCCTATCAATGGCTGATAAAGCATGTGTCATCGCGTCACTACAAGTCATAATTGAAGATGACAAAAAGCAGGGACGCGAAGTGAAACGTGGATCTCGAAATGGTAAGAAGAGTTAAAAATTAGATAATTATGCTAGATAGCTATAGAGTAATCTCTTCTTATTATGTATATTTGTGTATAAGGAGGGGGATTATGAAGAAAATTTTAATACTTATATTCACTGTAGTTATAACAATGAGTATATCTACTACAGCTTTCGCAATCGACGTATTTTACCAAAATAAAAAAGTGGAAATGGACGTGCAACCAAAAGTTGTTAATGGTAGTACATTAGTTCCGATACGTGCTATCAATACCGCTTTAAAAGGCGAAACAAAATGGAATCAATCCAAACAACAGGTGGAAATTGTTAAAGATGGCCATAAAATAATTTTAGAGATTGGGAAAAATAGTGCATTAGTTGATGCTAAGGTTGTAAACTTAATAGCGCCTGCACAAGTAATATCGAATCGTACTTATGTGCCTTTACGCTTTATATCTGAATATTTTGGGCACGATGTTATATGGGATAGTGCCACCCAGAGCATTTTAATCGATACAGATATAGCTATAATTGACAAACAAGCATACGTTTCAACTCAGTTTGATACTATCATTGATATAAATAGTATTGATTTCGGAAAAATTTATGAAGTCAATGGAACAGGGAAATATTCTGATTATAAAAAGTTAATTGGCTATCCATATGAAAATCTTTATTCTATTTACTATACTGGAAACTCTTCTTCTTACAGTGTTACCTATGAAGATTTAAAGCCGAAAGATTTGAAAGAGAAAATCAGTTGGATATACGATGGGAAAACTTATACTCATACAAGAAGTCAACTATATAGTTTTTTCTCAGATATTACTACCCTAGAGCGTTTATTGGGGCAGAATGACGGTATAATAAATCAAAATTGGTTAGCAAAAACATTCGGTGAAACATACCGGGATTGGTTTACCCAAGGTTTATATTCACAAGAAGCCACTAGAATAGTTGATAGATATCTAGAAGTTAAAGAAGGTATTAATATTATGGATAGAGATCCATTTAATGATATTGATTTAGAAAACATAGAACCCAATGAATGGATTTCATTGAAGGAGTTTCATATGAATTCAGAGGGAATGGATTTCTCTGCACATGCAAAACGAGTAGGGGATAAAACCGTTTTAATAATGGCTTTCTCAATAATTAGCCCTCTTACTGGCACTGTTGAAAAAGTAATATACGAAGTTCCAGATATGCCTATAGATTATCTGGATAATGAAAAAGATATTGAAAATACTTTTAACGGAATACGATTTAAAAATTATAATGGAGATACTTACATTAACCGAGAAGATTTAAAAAATAAAGGCATTTTATAATTTGCAACTAAAGAACACCAAAACAGTGATTTTATGGTGTTCTTTTTATTTATGCCAAAAAGAGGTGAGATCATGGCAACAATTTACACTGCGATACAAATTGAAAATCGTTTGAGTCAACCTATTAGGGCTATGCACAAAAGCTTGCATTAGCTGAATCAGCAGAGGCATAACAACAAGAAAAAATAGAAAATTAATTAGCTATTGTAGAATGGGCGGAATTAATAGCAACTAAAGAGGTTATATAATGAATGTTGTGGCGGGAGGCTGTACAAATATTATTCGATAACGAAAACAAGTAGTCGTAGCATTAAGCTAGCGTTATTATTTATACATTAATCTAAACTATTAACATTTTTGAAGAACTATTAACATTCATCAGTATATTTTCATAGATTTATTTATATAATTAATAGTGGGGAAATAAGTACTATATTTACTGCTGACGGATCGCCGTATGCGATGAAAGTCGCCCGTGCGGTGAAGGCTCGTTATAAAACATAGAGACAGAGAAGGATAAGGCGAGAATAGCAATGTAGCTCCACAAATAACAAGTATTTATATCTATAAGGATATTAACAATTTGTACACTAAGGCAGAAATAAAGTTTTCACAGCCTGTTCAAGATTCGACTGTAGTGGCAGGGGAATTTCAATTTGGAGATATTTCAAACCAATATTTTATGGGTTCTTCATTTAATACTTTACGCCCAAACCTACCATCTACACCAGAACAAATAAATGATGAGTTTATTACTGTAGAGTTTACACCAAAAACTACAGTGGCTACAGTAAAATATACTAAGGGATCCTTAAAAGGTATAAATGGAGTAGAGGTTGAATCACAATCTGTGACACCAGTGGTAGAATAAGGTGAAATATTATGAAATATCAACAGAATATTGAACAAGAATGGTTAATTGATGAACAAGAAAATTCATTAAATATTGTCGTTACTACTAAAGTAAGTAGTTCAAAGCTAGTAGAACTGTTAGCTCATTTTGCAGCTGAATATGGAACAAGTAATAAGGATATCTATGTCCAAGTATCTGAAGTACAATTTTCTAAGGACAATGAGGTAGCTGCAGATAAATGGAAGAAGGAAATATCCCAGCATGTTTTTATACTGGATGCTTTGAAAACCAAAGACCTGCCAATCTTTAGTCGCAATCATTTAAAAGAAGGATTTACTGTTCATTCAATTCAAGAGTTAACACCACAAGAGGTTGATTTTATTCAAAAGGGTGAAAATGTTTGGTTTCCAACTAGATACCATCCACTTTGTTATGAAACAATAGCAGATAATAGCTTGATTTTACGCCGACATAATGAGTTAATAGGCTGGTGTGTTGTGTTACCATCTACGAATCAATTGCTGATGTATGATAATCTTTTCGTTAAAGAAAGATATCAATCATTGGGAAGAAGCTTGTCATTGTTTTGGCACGCTATATCGATACAATTAAAGAGAACACCAATGAAGTATCTTACATTTGTAGTAGATGGGGAAAATGAAAAGATGTTAAAAGTCTTGCAAAATAAAGTTCATGTTCCACTAGTTGACTATCAAAAAGTGACTGTGTTTAAATTAATGAAGACTGATTAAAAATGGGCATAAACTGTAATAATAAAATTAATTTCTGTTAAGGATGCGTCAGATTGACGTGTCCTTTTTTATGCCTTTCACATTCATCTGTGGAGGGCTGTTTTTATACAACAAGACTAAAGCAAGGCACTGTGCCTAGTTGCGCTAAAAACTAATTATAAATGTAATTATGGAAAGCTTGATAAAATGTTAAGATTAAAGGATAGATTAGGAGGGGAATAAAGTGATTTCATTAAAACCTATGAACCACGAAGAGTTCAAACAATATATTAGTTATGCAATTGAAGACTATGCAAAAGACAAAATCGCTTCCGGAAATTGGAGTGAAGATGAAGCAATTGACTTGTCGAGGGAATCATTTGAACGACTACTACCCAATGGTGAGAAGACCGAAAATAATCATTTATCGTCTATCTTCCATGACGATATTTTAGTTGGAATGATTTGGATTTCGCAAAAAGCCCCTAATGAAGGTTTTATTTATGATTTTGTGATTTTTGAACAATATCAAGGGCAAGGGTATGGCAAGAAAGCAATGAAAGAAGCTGAAATTATTGCTAAACAGTTAGGTATGAATAAAATTGGTTTAAACGTTTTTGGTCATAATAAAATAGCTCGTGGGTTATATGAAAAAATGGGTTATGAAATTACGAATATAACAATGGCCAAAACAATTTGATTTTGTAAGTAAATGCCCGTTATCTAAATTGGTAATGGGCATTTTTATGTTTTTATTTACTGCCTATCTTACTTCTTTATGTAAAACCAGAAAATCTTTAAGTGACCAAATGAAGAAAAGAAATGGTAAACCAGTGATTAATAAAAATCCTAAAATGAATGAAACCATAGGGATTTCTCCGCTATCAGTTGCCATAACACCGATAAAAAGCCCTAATGGACTAGTCGCACAGAAAATCAAGAAATTGGTCACGCACGTAAATTCGTAATACTTTAAGGTGGATTCTTTAGGTTCTTTTTTTCTGAAAAAGAAGTAAAAGATAATTTGATAAAGAATCATTGCAACGTGATTTCTCAGTAAATGAACGTTTGAAAATGAGTACAGTTTATTTACCAATCCTTGAAAGATTACTTAAAGAAATAACCCATGATTATTAAAAGTTTGGCAAAGAGAAAATAAGATTATTTAAAGTAGAAAAGATTGGCGAGTATTTTAGGTGGATAAATTATTAATCAGTCATTTGAATAATCAACAGGCACTCGAATGAGGCCTATTTTTTATGTGCAAAAAAAGTCACTCGATTGAGTGACTACAGGCTGTAGACAAACTCAAAAAATTCGAGAGTTTGCCTATAGTCTTTTTTCTTTTACAATAAAATAAAGTAAAGCCGTTGATTTCCACTACGGGCGGACGCTTTCCGCGGGCGGGGTCGAGCTGCTTCCCTCGCTCCGCTCAGTCCAGGATCTCGACTTTCCCGCTTTTCCCGCAGGAGTCGCCGCCCTTCGTTCCAATCAACTTCTACATAAAGTACTCCATCTACATAGGGTGTTGAAAAGTAAATTTTTGAGGTGATAAACGATGATGACGAAGAATTAAACCAATGAACGAGAACAATTAGAAATGTTAACGATTGATCAATTAGTTCCCAACGATCATTTAGTGCGAAAACTAGAGGCTGCTATTGATTTTTCATTTATCTATCCTTTAGTAGAACATCTCTATTCACCTAATGGGCGTCCTAGTATTGATCCTGTTGTTCTCTTTAAAATGACATTTATTCAGTACGTTTTTGGTATTCGGTCCATGCGTCAAACCATCAAAGAAATTGAAACGAATATGGCGTATCGTTGGTTTTTAGGATTTGGCTTCCATACAGAAGTCCCGCATTTCTCTACCTTCGGTAAAAATTATGTCCGTCGCTTTCAAGACACCGCTATATTTGAACAGATCTTCTATCGTATATTAAAAGAGATTATGCATCAGGGACTCCTCCATGCAGACCATCTATTTATTGATTCTACGCATGTGAAAGCGAGTGCGAATAAACGGAAGAAGTATGATAAAAAGGTTGTGCGAAAAGAAACACGGGCATATGAAGAAAAACTTCAATTAGAGTTAAATATAGATCGTGAAGAACACGGAAAAAAGTCCTTTCCCCCGGAGAAGTTTGAAAAGGAAGAATGGAAAGAAATAAAGGAAAGTACGACAGATCCTGAAAGTGGCTATTACGTGAAGGATGAACGTACGAAGCAGTTTGCATATTCCTTCCATGTTGCGACAGATGAAAAGGGCTTTGTCTTAGGTGCCATTGTGACTCCGGGAAATGTACACGATAGCCATGTATTGCAGCCACTTGTTGAAAGGGTCATTCAAAACGTTCAAAAGCCATTAGCTGTTGCGGCAGATGCAGCCTATAAAACACCAGCGATTACGAACTTTTTGTTAGAGAATCAAATGTTGCCTGTTCTTCCGTATACACGTCCTAAAACGAAAGATGGACTCTTCCGAAAGCACGAGTATACATATGACGAGCACTATAATTGTTATCTTTGCCCACAAGGGCAGATATTGAAGTATGCGACAACGACGAAGGAAGGATATCGCCAATATAAATCGAATCCTTTGATTTGTGCGAAGTGTCCAAGCCTTTCCCAATGTACAGAAAGTAAGCATCATCAAAAACTCATTCAACGTCATATTTGGGAGTCGTATGTGGAGGAAGCTGAACATTTACGCCATTCCTATGACATCAAACAGATTTATGCAAAGCGCAAAGAAACGATTGAGCGTGTCTTTGCGGATGCAAAAGAAAAGCATGGTATGCGATGGACAACCTTAAGAGGTCTAAAAAAATTGTCCATGCAGGCGATGCTTACTTTTGCTGCCATGAATTTAAAGAAACTGGCTACTTGGACGTGGCAAGTAGCTTAAAAGAGCAACTATACTCGAAGAGTAAGTTAAATTTGGTAGTATATTACCAAATGTTAAAGATAAAATAGGAAGAAAAATGACAAAAGCCATCGAGAATGAACTTCTCGATAGCTTTTGTCTACAGTCTGAAGTCACTCGATTGAGTGACTAGTATTAATGATTTTTAATAAGTAATTATAAACAGTACATAATAATCCATAAGTAAAAGGTACTGTAAATAAAATTTTTTCTTCTATATAATAAAATAGTTCTTGTCCAAAATTTTTTACATTTACAGTTTTACTAAATGGGGTACCTTTTTTAAAAAACTACGAGTACCACAGTAAGTGCCCAGTTAAATACATTTAAATACACTTAGTTAGATAGGTATAGAAACCCTTATAAAAACAAACCCTTTTTATTATGCACATCAAAAAATTAAAAACATCAGGATAGCAACCAAGGTCATAAGTTATGCTTATCAGTATATTTTTCTAAACCCCTTGATACTAAAGGGGTTAGGGGAGGTAAGTATAAACTGTACCCCAATCCGTACCCCAATTTTAATTGTTTATAGAGATTTATCAAAATTTAAGATTTGGTTCATCACTTGCATGGCCTGTTTTTCTCTTTCAGCAAAAGAATGCGCATATGTTTTTAGCAATGTTGAATTAGTCATGCCGAGAATTTTTGCAACTGTTGTAGGTGGTGTTCCTGAAGCGATAGAGATAGTAGCAAATGTATGTCTCAAGCCATGCGGAGAAATTAATTTTACACCATAAATCTCATGCCTTTGTATCAAAGTTAATCTGGCAGCCTCCTGATTTAAAGGTTTACAAGTATTACTGATAAAAACTAAGTCATCATCTTGATGTTGTTTCCCATAGGCTAGTTTTTTTTCAATACACCATTTCCTAAATCGCTCTAACTGCTTTGCTAAATCATCTGTCATATCAATGGAACGTATACTATTAATTGTTTTTGCAGATCTTTCCCCATAAAAATCGCGAGTTCGACTAATATAAATAATTTTTTTTGTAAAATCCACTTCAGACCATCGTAGAGCCTTCGCTTCTCCTCGTCTCATCCCTGTAGCAGCTAGAAGTGCTATTAAAGTATATCTTGAAATATCACAAGATTGTCTAATGCAGTTTAACAAATGTGTTAACTCAGTCGGTGTTAAATAATTTCCTTCAACTTCATCATTATTTTGTTTCTCCACACGTGGTAACTCAGCCTTCGCTATTCGATTTTTATCGATTATTTCATCTTCCACCGCTGCATTTATGCAGCCTATAAAAAAATTATGATATGTTGCAATGCTTTTTGGGGCAGCAATAGGTATTAATCTATCAATAAATTGTGATTGATAGATGCTTTTTGTAAGTCGAGAAAGTTTAAATTGCCCAATAAAAGGCTTTATAAAAGAGTCAATAATATTACGATATGTTTTAGGTGTAGTTCCTTTCCACTTTGATTTTTTTCGATCATAATATAAGTCTACCCAATGTGAGACGGTCACGTTATCATTTAGCGCAATCTTTTCTCCTCCATTTAAAATTGTACCTTTTAAAGCAATTAGAGCTTTTTCAGCTTCAAGTATAGTGTCAAAATTATATTTCGATTTCTCTCTACGTTTACTGTTATGATCGTAGTATTTGTAACGATATGCGTATTTCTTTTTTTTATCGGTATCAATATACCAATATATGTCCTCTTTTTTTGTTGCATTTAGTTTGTATCTAGCCATTTTCGTCCACTTCCTATCTAACTGACCCGGACAGGTACATAAATTAGAGTTTAAGGACAATTAGAACATCACTCCTTTCACGGTAACTATTAAGTAGATAAGCCATATTAAACTTACTTATGAACTGTCCTATATCCATCATCTCATATTTAAAAATGACATATTATGCAACTTCTGCATAATATGATTATTGTTATATTGTGTTAATCTTCTATAAGCAAAATCGTACTCTACGTTAAAGATTTGCATTACTTGCATAATTGTTTGTGTTGTATGATTATGTATCGGCAATGCCTCCAACATATAAGTAGGAATACAAGCGTGGTACATAAAATTGTCTGCCTTGAATTCCTGGTATTCACGAAATAGGGGATACATATGAAATTGATCGCCTGTATGAAACAGGACATGTGATAGTTCATGGCAAAAGTCTTGCCATTGTTGCTGTGGCGATTGATTTTTATTAAGGAAAACATAATAACGACCATCAATAAATAAGGCTTGACTCTTATCTGACCAATAAAAAAATTTCAAACCCATTCTAAAGGCTATTTCTTCAAAACTCAGTAGAGTAGGGTCTGTAATACCCAAGCGAGTGTAGAACTGTTGAACATAATCTTCAAGATGTGTATAGTGCATGTAAATCAACCCCTAAAAAGACAACAAAAGAACGTATGTTCTTATTTAATATACAATAAAACCCCACTTTTGGGAAGTGGGGTTACAAAGTTTTTAAATACAAAGAGATATCTTTTGGATCTACTTTTTTTGAAAAGAAAATAAATTCTTCTCCTTTATTTGGCTTGGCAATTGAATAATTCAAACAATATTGATGTGGCTTATAGTTTTTATACATTTTTTCCACTTGTTCCGCTATATCATACGTTAAGATCCAATAACGATTTCTCATTAATTTCTTAATATTTTTAGCCAATTCAACATGATCATCATGTTCATAGAAATTTGTGTAAAGATCAGGTCCTTTCACATAGTATGGGGGATCGAAGAATGTAAGTGAGTTTCTCGTGTGCTTAATGACCTTAGAGATAAAATGCTTTGCATCTTCGTTATATACTTTTATATCATTAGCTCTAGTTGCAATCGCTTTTATGCGTTTAATTATTGTAACTTTATTAAATCGACAATCAAGTTTGTAATCCCCTTGTTGGTCTTTTCCACCGATTACACCAGCCTTTATAATCCCAGAACGATTTGTACGATTTAAAAAAAGGGTAGAAAAGGCCAAGTCTAATTCATATGCAGTATCTTTGTTCAATTGAACTTCTCTTTGCCTATACCATTCTTCTATTGTAATTTCTGTATTTTCTATAAGATTAATAAGTGCTTCATGATTGGTTACTATTGTATTCCAAAGTGCATAAATACTTCTATCATAGTCATTAATAATAATCCGTTGTACATCATTATTTAATAAGAGCCTAAGAGCCACAGCTGCCCCACCAGCAAACGGTTCTATATATGTTGTTAAATTATTTTCCTTTATTAAATATTGAACATATCTGTACGTTTTATTTTTTCCACCAGGGTAACGTAAAGGAGAAGGGTTAGCCATATTTATCACCTCACTTTATATTTTAAATAAATAAATTTTTTTAACCTATACAATGGTTAAGGCCAAAGAGTTACTCTAATACCATGAGCTAGCGCAGTTTTCTTAAACATACTCCTGAAATCTTCAAAAAACGAATTTATTGCCTTAGAATTTTGTGGGTCTTTAACCCAAAATTTAAATAATTCATTAAAAAAGTAGTGATGTTCATTAAATAATTTTTTATACGCTTCTCTTCTTTTACCTTTTGACTTAGAAATTTCTTTTAATTGTAAAAGCCCTCTTTCTATTTCTTCATGTTTTAAAATGATATCTCTGCGTACCACACTTTTTTGATAGCCATTTTTTATTACCATACTTGTAGCATCCCAAAAATTTTTATAGTAGTCTTGTGTCTCATCATAAACATCTGATAAGTATTTTAACAGAAGTGCTTCAGGATTATCATTACCTGGAAGTACTATAATGTTATTAGTTAATGACTTTCGTGAATGTTGATCACCATCTAAAATACATATAGATCGTAAAAATTTATTTGATAAAATATAATCATTAAATATATTTAAAAGTGCTTCAGAGCTTAAGTTAGCTTCAACAATATGAAAATTTCGAATAACTCCAGGGAAATAATCTGTATTAGCTTCAGCGTAATGATCAAATAAAACTTTTAACATCATTCTTGCTTCAGCATCTTCTGTAAAAATAGGGATTTTACTATTTTGTTTCATCTGCATTGCTGTTTGTTCTTGTAAAAACATTTTAATGGACATTATGTCTAAATCCTGACTAAATGGAATAACGGTGTTACCTGAATCCAATAAGTAAATAACATTATCTTTCATATCTAAAGAGTACTCTAAAAGTGAAAGACTATGACTTGTACCAATAAATTGAATTTTATATTTCTCAGAAAAATCACGTATTAGCTTTAACAATTTTACTTGATAAGAAGGGTGTAGTGTAGCATCAATTTCATCAATCAAAAGTATACTTTGAATCGGACTAATTTCTTTAGTTTGAATAGCTTCATAATAAAATTTTAAAGAAATTAAAGCTGTAATAATCATATACAGATTATCTTCTCCAGCTGATATAGTATTCGAATCTACACCTTGAATATCGGATTTGAAATCAGCTCTATGTTTTAAATTTGCCACTTTATGGTATGTATTTTCTGTAACTGTAATACCTGTGAACTCGTTGAATATTACATTAATCTCTTGTTGATAGTTTTCAGGTAACTTCTGCTTAATATTTTGTAATTTTAAGTCGCGTATTTCTTTATTTAAGATAGCTTCAACTGTTGATAGATGCTCATCTGGGATTTTTTTCTCAAGTAATTTTTTTATTCTTTCAACATCAATATCATTATACTCGCCAAAGGAAATCAATCTCGATAAACCTAAATAGATAATTGGTATTTCAGGTAATTTGTCAGTACCTTGTTTTTTATAAGCTGGCTTTAATGAATATCGATCAGAACTTTGAGAATTATGTTTTCTGAAATCTAAAGTAGAATCATCTGTATAAGTTACCTCAAATAATTTACCTTTATAGTTCGGAGCTGGATCATTGTACTCTTTATCTCCTCTTGTCAGTGTCTCAACTTTCGGATTCATTAAAGTATTGATGTCCTGAATAATGTTTAGACAATCTTGTACTTCTTTAGCAACTTTTGTTTTCACAATTTTTTGATACGAGTTGCTGACCAAGTATAATATAGAGGTTTTACATGTTCCGTTTGTTCCAGAAATTAAATTAATTTGTTGATTAAAATCAAATGTAAGGTTTTCAAGTTTCCTATACTTTAAAATGTCTAGGCTCTTAACCATATTCATCACTCCCTAATTCTATATTAAATTCAAATTAGTCTTTATTTATCGGGTAAATATACCTACTTTAATAGCAAAAAAATATGTAACAAAAATACATAATATTTACAAAAATAATGCTGTTTAAAGGACATGCTACCTCACATGCCCTGAATTAGAATTCCCCATTATCCTTCAAAATCTCCCACATCTTACGCAGTTTTTCTAAGTCCTCTTCCTTAGATTTAGGTAGCTCTTTGTACCATTTTTCAAGAGTAGGATTGTTAACAAAAGCCTGAAACTCAGCTTCATCTTTTTCTTGTTGTGAAAGGGGAGCTGGATTATTTGTATTACCTAATAGGTAATCAGTTGTTACATTAAAAAACTCTGCTAATAACTTTAAAGTATCGAAATCTGGTTGAGTTGACGATGTTTCGTAACGGGCATATGTAGATCTGTTAATAGCTAATCTATCAGTTAGTTCTTTTTGAGATAATCCCCGCTCAATACGGAGTTTTTTTAGAATTTCACCATATTTCATAATCAAAACATCCTCCTCTCCTCTCATTATAGGTGAAGTTTTTGCACATTAAAATATTTGTGAAGAAAATACACAAAAAGTATTTACTGTGCAAAAAATGCACGTTATTATATGTGTAATAAATGCACAAAGGTGGTGGTAATTATGTGGCACAAAATTGTGCAAGAACGTCGTAAGTCATTGCAGATGTCACATGAACAAGTTGCAAATTTATCTGGTATTGAACGTTCATATTATACAAAAATTGAAAATGGCCTACGACCAAGTGTAAAAGTTGCACAATCTTTAAGCAGTGTATTAGATATTGAATGGACAATTTTTTTTGATGAAAATTGTGCAAAAAATGCACAAAATGTATTTGCATAATACCTCAAGTATTTTTTCGTCGTAATAGCTTCCAAACGGCAGTTATGCTAATCATCAGCGAAAGGGCAATGTTCTACGGAATATTGAGGGGTTGCTTAAAAAATGAGCAGACCGAAACATCCGCAAAATAAGCAGTCCTATTGAAGGAAGGGGGTGCCATCTGAAATGGCTATACAAGAAAATGATTTATCTCTAATGGTTTTAGAGAAAACTGGCCTTAATAAAAAGGTTTTATTAGATAGGTATGATCGTATGGCACAAGACACGTTCCGAAAGAGAACAATGTATTGGGATATTGATGATCTAGTTAGAGAAACTAGATACAGTAAAGCTTCATTAGAAAAATTTATTATTTGTGATCCTCGTATGAAGGAAAATCAAAGGCAGCTTGGACCAAGATTTAAACGAGTATGGTTATCTGAGCCAACTGCCATTGTTTTAGAAGAAATACTTAATAATTAATTTCAATAAAACTACCCGGACAGGTACGTAATATTTTGAGGAAACAAGGTAATAGGAGAGGCCAGGGCAAATGGCCTCTAGATAAAACAAACTACCAATCTAGTAAAAATTCAAGAGGTAGGGGCAACTACCTCTCATCTCAATACTAAAGCTAACTTCATAAAGAAACTATGCAACGGTTGCATAGTATGCACAATACGCATAAAAAGGATGGATAAATATGGACTTTGACATTGGGACATTAATAAAAAAGTGTCGTAAGAAAGCCAAGCTTTCACAAGAGGCTTTTGCAGATTTGATGCACACGACACAATCAACGATTAGTCGTATAGAACAAAATTTAATTGCTTGTGAGGCTAAATTCTTAGCTAGAGCAGCAGCAGTCACAAATTCACAAGATGTTGTTGTAGCTACATTGTTTAGTACTGATGCAGCACTTCAATTTTTACAAACAGTACCTATGTTTATTGGAGGAATGTTCTTATGGATATTGTAGAAAAATTAAAACTGAAAATAGCTATGTTAGAGGCTTGTAATGAGGATTTATTAGTGGCTATTGGCGTTCATAACGAGAGAGGGGAGTATCATCTTTCAGCAGAATGCATGAGAAAAATCAAGAAAGCAACATATGATATTGAGAGATTAAAAGCCCATTTACTTGACCAACAAAATTTCCTTTGGGTTATTAAAGATTTACAAGAAAGAGGACTACTTAGTGAGGTGATTAAAAAGTATGCGTATCAAGCCTAGAGCGTGGCGCCACATGACATTAAAACAGAGGTTAATTTATGTACATTTCTTTTGTGATAAAAAGTTGTTGGAGAAATTAATTGGCAATAAAAAGACTGTTTAATCATTGCGGGATTAAACAGCCAATAAACTATGGAATATAGGAACATTTTAGCATGAAAATTGAACGTTTGCGAGTGTTATCTCGCTCTCGTCAAGCAGCTTACAGTACCGTCTCCCTACGGTATAGCTTTGCCACTGCGAGTTGCTTGATGGGACGCCATAAGAAAGAAGGTGGGAATCATGAGTATTGATCAATTCAAGCCAAAGGTGCGAGAGGTACGTATAGACACAGAAGTGTTTGAGGAACGATTTGCTGAGTATGACATCATCAGTGAGTTTACCGGGATCATACTTACATTAGTAGCAATTGAGGACAATGTACGCTACACAAGCTTTGTCACAAAATCATATGCAGAAGTTTTACGTAAACAAAAGGAGGTTATAGCGTGAGACAACTTATTGAAGTCGAGAATCCGATGGTGTTAGGAAGAATTGAAGATGTAAATAGTGTACCCACATTTCGATATATAGAGACAGATTTCCGTGATATCTATGGTAGTTTAATAGTTTTCAATGATGATTACATGGAGTTTTCAAATGGGGATATCGTTCATCTAGATAACATCCATACTTATTTAGAGGATAATTATAATGCCAAATTTTGCACAAAAAAATAAACCACTTGGCAGAGTGGCTTACAAATCAATTATTAGAGCAATTATAGCGGACTATAGGAGGAATTTCAATGAGTAACTTAGCAGAACAATTTAATAATCCAATTCCTTTTCAACAACCACAAGGGGTACTAGCACAAGCTAGTTCCTCCCGTGAGATGGAAGAAGTTAAAGGACAAATCTTCATGGCGAAACAGTTTCCTAGAAACGTATTCCAAGCTGAGCAACGTGTATTAGACACTTGTAAACGTCCGGCACTAGCGCAGGTTGCAATGTATCAATATCCTCGAGGTGGACAACGTATAACAGGTCCGTCTATTAGATTAGCTGAAGCTATTGCACAAAACTGGGGCAACTTATCCTACGGCATTCAAGAACTAGAGCAACGTGAAGGTGAATCGGTAGCAAAAGCGTTCTGCTGGGACCTTGAAACGAATGTCCGACAAGAAAAGGTTTTTACCGTCAAGCACTCTATGAAAGCCAAAGGGACTATAAAAAAATTAGATGATCCACGTGATATTTATGAAAAAGTAGCAAATGATGGTGCTCGCCGTTTACGTTCATGCATTTTAGGTGTAATACCAGGTGACATAATTGATAAAGCGATTGTTCAATGTCACGAAACTTTAGCAGGAAATAGTCAGGGGCCATTAAAAGATCGTATCGCAAATGCATTACGTAGTTTTAAAGAACAACATCGTGTAACACAAGAAATGATAGAAGCAAAGTTTGGTTACAATGCTGACTCGTTCACTGAATACGACTATGTAGAGTTAATCAATATTTTTAACAGTTTAAGAGATGGAGTAAGTAAGGTAGAGGATTGGTTTAATAAGGAGATTGCTAAAAACCAATCAAGTGGTTTAGGGGCTGATTTCCAAGCGCAATCAGATTCAAAAAAAGAGGTGAAATCAGATGCACCAAACGACATTCCAATTGAGCAGCCAGAATTACCACTCGAATGAGGCAAATCAACAATACATGTCTGTGTCACAGTTTAAGAGCGCAATGGAATGTGAAGCTAGAACATTTGCAGAGATAAGGGGCGAGTTTTCTCGTCCTCCTTCTACAGCATTATTAATAGGTTCCTATTTACATGCAGCATTTGAGAGTGACAAGGCATTTACTGAATTTCTTGAAAAGAACCACAACAGCATTTACGGTAGCAGAGGTGGTAAATATAAGGATTATGAAAAAGCGGATGACATGATTGAGACCATTAAAAATGACGAGTTTTGCATGTTCGCATTACAGGGCGGAAAAGAGGCCATTTACACAGGAGAATTATTCGGAGTAGAGTGGAAAATCAAAGTTGATAACATTAATCATGATCGTGGATTTTTCAGCGATTTAAAGAGTACGCAAGAGCTTAGTAAACGATACTGGAGTGAGAAATATAATACTTGGGTTTCATTTGTACAAGCCTTTGATTATGTGCTGCAAATGTGGGTCTATCGAGAGATCATTTTTCAAAATACAGGGCGTTACTATGATCCATACATTGTGGCAGTTACAAAAGAATCGCCACCTGATAAAGCCGTTTTACATTTCGATTCAGAGCGTTTCTATTTCGAGAAAGAATATGTTCAAACAATGTTGCCAAGCATCATAGATGCCAAGCTAGGGCGTAGAAATCCACACAGGTGTGACAAGTGCGAATTTTGTCGAGCAACTAAGAAACTTAATGGCACATTTGAAATTGAATATCTACTAGATTAGGTAGTGCAGATGGATGAATAACATACAACACAAAGTCCTTCTACATGCTGGGATATTTGAGCAGACAAGAGGGAACAACGATGAAATCAGACGCTTGGTGTTGGGATGTAGAGCTGAGCTTGTCATTTCTTGCGCTTACCCGGGAAATTTTTTTACTTATTTGCTAACGTGCTCCTAGTAGTTAAGAAAAAAATAAAAAATTGCACTGGTTAATGCTTAATAATATTAATAATTAGAATATTGCGATAAATGGAGAGTCGAGGGCTAATGGCTAAATTCAGATATGTCTATACAACTTTTTGGAACGATCCTCGTGTGGTTGAGGAAATGACAGCAGAGGCCAAGTACTTCTTTCTGTATTTGCTGACAAATGAAAGTACGACTCAAATTGGCATCTATCAAATTACTAAAAAACAAATAGCTTTTGATATGGGCTACTCAATGGAAAGTGCTGGCGCGTTATTACAACGCTTTAGAGACCATCACGAGCTTATTAAATACAACGAGGATACTCGGGAAATAGCAATTAAAAACTGGGGTAAATACAACCTGAATCGTGGTGGTAAACCAATTCTTGATTGTGTGAGATCGGAACTAAAAGAGGTCAAAGATACTTCACTTATTCAATGGGTTGGTGAGGGAGTCCCGAATGATTCAGTACGTAACGTTTACGAATCGTACTACGATACGTCAGAAAATGAAGAATCCAGTAATGATGCGGGTTCTTACGATACGTCGACGATAAGTGGACAAAAAGAAAAAGAAAATAAAAAAGAAAAAGAAAATAAAAAAGAAAAACAAACAACAAACAACAGAGGGTGAAGTCGGTCAGTCGTCAGTCACTGAGGAACAATTAACTTTCTTAACTAAATTCTATGATGAAAACATTCAAAGGGTATCAGGATATATTTGCGAATGCATTGAACATATGGCATTTGAAAATGATCCAGCTCTTGTTTATGAAGCCATGAAAATTACTGCACTTCAACAACCAAACAAACCAATGCAGTATACGGGACGGATTTTAGCAAACTGGAGAACGGATTTTATAACAAATGTTGAGCAACTAAAGGCCAAGGAAGAAAGAGAGAAAAACAAGCGACAGCAATCCAGTCAATCCTCTTATCAAAAATCAAAAGGTAGAACAGAGGTAGTACCTGAGTGGTTTGCTAATCGAAATGATAGTGAAGAACCAAAATTAGCTACTGAGAATACTAGCAACACCATAGATTTCGAGGCTGAGAGACAAAAGGTTTTAGAAATGTTAGGTAAGAAAGAGAGTGTAGAGGCTTGATTAATCGAGTAGTTTTAGTTGGCCGACTTACAAAAGATCCTGAGCTTAAATATACACCAAACGGCATTGCATCATGTCGCTTCACGGTTGCAGTAAACAGGACATTCCAAAATCAACAGGGTGAACGTGAGGCAGACTTCATCAATTGCCAGGCTTGGCGCAAGCAAGCTGAGAACCTAGCAAACTTCATGAAGAAAGGTAGCTTAATAGGTTTGGAAGGGTGAATCCAAACAGGCAGCTATGAAGGGCAAGATGGCAAGCGTGTGTACACTACGGACGTTGTAGCTGACAGCATCCAATTCTTAGAGCCGAGAAACAGCACAGGAGGCTCACAGGGCACATCAAACCACGAATCTAGTACAAATACAGGTGGACCAAATCAAACGGCTCCACAGGGGCAATACGGCGGTAATAACAACCAGCCAAGTTATACAAGAACAGATGAAGATCCGTTTGCTAATAGTAAGGGACCAATTGAAGTTAATGAGGATGATCTCCCATTCTGAAGTAGGGGTGTTACTGATGATAACGAAAAAACCTAACAAGAAAATCATTGGAGCTAAAACAAGGGCAGCGCTTGAGAAACAAATCAAAGTTGAGGAACGTGGCCGTTGGTATCCAATCAGTGATATTAAATTTTATGATCATGAACCAAAGCCATATCAAGTCTTAATGAAATTCGGAAAAGGGGCAGGGAACATTGAACTTAACAAAACTATTTGAAACACAAGCAGCATTGGACGAGCACATCATGCAGGAGCATCCAGAGTTACGAGGGCAAAACAATCTTGATTGGAAGCTGTTAGCGTTACAGGTGGAGCTTGGTGAATGTGCTAATGAATGGCGTGGTTTTAAGAAATGGAGTAAGGACCAGGAGCCACGGACTTACGTAAGTGTAGATGTTTGTAAAAATTGTGGAGGCACAGGTATTCCATTAGGAGGTATTGAGGGTGGAGTAGATTGTTGGAATTGTGATGGAAATGGAGAAATTACTAAAAATCCTCAACTTGAAGAGTATGCAGATGTTCTGAGTTTCGTTTTATCTATCGGTAATGAAATGCAAGAGAGCCTAGATTTATTTAGTTATTTATTTTCTGATGAATACAAGCAAGAAATAGATGTATGTGATCAATTCAGAAAACTGTTTAGAACAATATCTTTGTTAGAAATGCATAGAAATATGGTGAATTTCGGTAATGTGCTAGCTGATTTGATGGGGTTAGGGAAAGTGTTAGGATTTACAACTGACCAAATTGAATCTGCTTACTACGCTAAGAATAAGGTCAATCACGCTAGACAGGAGAGTGGGTATTGATGAAAAAAGACCTCACAAATGCCCAAGTCTCAATCCTACTTGAAATTGATGGACAAGTACATTTAGTTGGTTTCGAAAAAGAACTTTTAGAGACAATTACATCACTCGTAAAAATTGCAGCCAACGTAGCAGTGCCAACAGGTAAATCACAAGTTGAATTAAGAGAATTTTTGAATTGTAACTAAAATACACGCTGCTGGTAGAACGGCATTAGGTTGTTTTATCAGCAGACTTCTAAGAGTGCTAATAAGGATGTGGAAAGATGAAAAGGATATTAAACTATCCTGGCTCGAAATGGACCATGGCGAATTGGATTATAGATCATATGCCTGCGCATGAAGTATACCTAGAGCCCTTTTTCGGAAGTGGAGCTGTATTCTTTAATAAACAAAAAAAGGTTGTTGAAACAATAAACGATATAGACTGCAGATTAATAAATATGTTTACGCAAATGCGTGATAATCCTACAGAATTAGCTCGCCTTACTCATTACACCTTGTATTCAAGAAAAGAGTATGAATTATCGCAAGAAAAGGCATCGAATCCATTAGAAGATGCTCGCAGGATGTTAGTCCGATGTTGGATGGCGATAGGAGGTAAAACTAACTCAAATGTTGGATGGCGCAGAAACGTAAGTGAGAACGGTCCATACAACACTTACGAATGGCATGATTTACAAAATCGAATATTTGATGCTGCAGCTAGATTAAAAGATGTGCAAATCGAATGCAAGGATGCTGTACAGCTTATCAATGAGTACAATCGTCCAAATGTTTTGATCTACGCTGACCCACCGTATGTGCATTCTTCTAGGGTATCTAAGCATTACGAAAACGAATACTCAGATACAAATCACATTCAGTTACTGCAGGTTCTAAAGGAACATCAAGGTCCAGTTTTACTTTCTGGTTACGATAGTGATCTTTACAAAGATATTCTGCAGGGATGGAATCACAAAACTTTTGAAATTAAAACAGGATTCACTGGTGATAAACGGAAGACTGCAGTTGAAGTTTTGTGGATTAATCCAATTGCTTTCGAAAGTACAAAACAAATGACTCTTTTTGAAATCGTTTAGGAGGGCAAACATGAGCAAAGCAAAATACGGCAACAAGAAAGTTGTACATGATGGAATTACATTCGATTCAGCAATGGAAGCAAAATATTATGATCATTTGAAGCATTTACAAGGACAAGGCATTGTGACCTCCTTTGAATTACAGCCTAGATTCGTATTGCTGCCGAAGTTCGAAAAGAATGGCAAGAAATATCGTGAGATTGGTTATAACGCAGATTTCACAGTGCATTATGCAGATGGTCATACAGAAGTCGTTGATATCAAGGGAATGGTTACACAGCAATTTGAATTGAGGAAAAAGTTGTTCGAATACCGTTCTCCTCACACATTAAAGCTTCTAACGTATTCAAAGATTGATGGTGGTTGGATAACTCATGATGATCTTAAAAAGGCTAGGAAAGCGCGTAAAGAGGCAAAAGCAGGGTGATGGAAATGAATACAGTTCGCGAGGAAATCAAACAACGTAGAGCTAGGCTAATCAATCAGCAGGACCACATAGCTTCTCTAAAGTGTAAAGGGTGCCCGAAAAAGAGAGCCTATGATCCTACCAAGAAATGCAGAGGATGCAAGGTATATAGGGAGCTACATAGCATCGGTAAAGAGCTGGAGCAGATTAGTAATTTGCGTAGGTGGGCTAAGTGAATATTCGAAAGATTGCTTGATGAGATGATGATTTGATAATTATTGGAATAATAGATAAAGAAATATGTGTATTGAAGAGTAAAAGGGAGGATTTTTCTCCTCCCTTAATATGCCTTACTTATAAAATCTTGCATCAAATAGACCAACGGTAGCATCATTTCCAGTACGTTCTTTTTTAATTAATTTAAAGCCAATTTTATTGGCACCTTTAAGTTTTAATTCGATATTCTTTGGCATTTCACCAGCAGAAATTGTATAGGTTTCTTGTAATTTCTCATCAAGATAAACCTCCAATTTTAATTCTGTAGATATATTTTTACTTTTTTCAGTCAATCCAAAAATAGTTTTAAAAGTGTTGAATTGACCATTTAAAGGAAATTCAAGCAATGACCATTGATCACCCCTATAATTAGCTGAAATTGTAATGTAGTTGCTGTAATCATTTCCAATATTATCAGAAATTGTTTTTTGGTTAAATGAATAACTATATAAATCGTTAAAACCTACTTCGCTTTGGAAGTTCATATAATCTAGATCTCTTCCAGGGTAAAAAGCAGATTTTTCACTAGTTTTCCCTATATTTATTGTTTGATTAGCGCTATCCCATTCCACTGGAGATCCAAGTTGCTCACTAATGAAGCGTAATGGAACATAAGTAGTACCATTGTATGTAAAAGGTTTGTTTTCTGGCATCTTAGATACCTGGTTAATCTTGATATCTTTGACATTATAGAAAACTTCGAGTGTTTTACTATTAGAACTAGCATAAACACCTGCACTTCCTAATAGGAGCGCACCTGCAACTGAAAATCCGATTAATTTTTTTTTCATAAATATCATTCCTCCATAAATCTAATTGAATGAGACATATTGCTCAAGTGTAATGGTTCTTTATTCGTTGTTTATTAATAAGATTAAAGAACCTTTTTACTCATAATATTATAATGTATTGGACAATTTTAGCAAGTTTAATATTTTTTTAAAAATAAGGAAGGTATATGTGTTTACTTTGTTTATATGTATTAGCTCTGTTTAATCGAATGAATCATTAAAGAAAAGAAAAAGCCGCAGCGTCGTCACACGCTACAGCTCGAATTGGTTAATGCCCTTTGACGGTGCTTACAACATTATTATAACACGGGAGGGCAACCCAATGTTAAAAGAGAAAACACAACTAAATCGCTACCAGCTAGACAAGGCAATTAAGAAGTACCATGACAACATGTGCAAGTACATGAGAATGAAGGATGAGCTTGATTCTTTAACTGCTGCAGCATCTACAGCTAAGTATGGTATTGAGGCAACAATGCCAAAAGCAGTTGGTGGCACAAGTGACCCAGTACATGCACATGTTCAAATTAGAGCAGCTCGAGAGGTACGAATCAACAAAATTAAAGAAGAACTATTTATGGTTCAAAATCTAACAGACAAGGTTACTGGCGATGTCGAACAGGAAGTTCTTTTCTGGTTGCTAGAGGGCATGCCTTTCCGTTGGATAGGCGCAAGGCTGAATATGAGTCATACAAGTGTACAGCGTGTAAGGGAACGAATATTAGACATGATGTCGAATTGACGTTCATATCTTTTATAATAAAAATCCCCCTTTAGTTTTGCAAAAAACAAAAAGGGGGTTTCAAAATAAAACAGATTGCAGATAAAACTTCGTCAAATTTATTCTGCAACTATTTTTCTACTACTACTATAAACAAGATTATCATCAATATAAATACAAATCTTAGCTACAGGTATATGCTTTAGTTTATCTTTGGAGAAGTGTTCGAGATTTATTTCATTTTGATTAAATTCAAAACCATAAGTTTCACCTGTAATGATTATTTCATTGGATAGTGTGTGTATTAAAATTTTTATGTGCCTTTGATATTCATTCGGATTAAAAATCTTTATATTTAATTTTTCAAGTGTAAGCTCAACTGACTCTATTATTAAGTGTTTTTTAATAAACATATTTTGTAGTGCAAAATTTTTAATGACTACAATTTTGTCCTTGTATTTAGAAAATGTAGCAGGTGAAAGTAAATCTATAAGCGTTTCCTTTTCTGCGATAGTACGACATACAATGTAATTTAAATCCTTTAAATCACATTGATTAGGGATAATTAACTCAGCTTGACGATTTTTTTTTATGAAGCCTTCCGTTTCTGGATTGTAAGACCCTTTATGATAGATATACTTAAATGGTGCTTGTATAAAATCTTCAATTGTATTATATATTTCAACATTATTACTTGCCAATCCTTCATATGTGAAATGTGAATCTTTTCTTTCTAGCATTTTTATGCTATCAAATAATAAGAATACTGGAATAGGACAATGTGCTTGATGGTCAATATGAATTTCGTCTTTTGCTCTTATACCTTCATTACGAAACTGTGTGGGTGTTAATGGACGAAAGTAAAATCTTACAAAATCTTTTATATCATTACTAGTACCATTCATAACAGGTTCACTTGCATTATTATTTCTCATAAGGTCTAATAGAATTGCCATATTTCGACTATACAAATAACCAGATTCCAATATATTTACAATATTTTGTATATCGCTAAAATGATAAATATAATCTTTCCACCATTCACAATTATAAGGTAAAAATTTAGTAACAAGATCGCTATTTATAATTTGTTCGTATGTTAAAATAGTACTACTCATGTAAAAATCACCCCTAATTACCTATGTTGATATATGATACCATGTTATCACAACCAAGTAATTAATATCCATATAAGGAGTTCATTTAAAATGATTGAATTCAGAAAAGCTAATTTTTTTAATGAAATAAATAATTTTGAGGCTATTATAAATACAGTTAATTG
The DNA here is from genome assembly GCF_000801965.1 of Lysinibacillus sp. A1. Lineage (NCBI taxonomy): Bacteria > Bacillati > Bacillota > Bacilli > Caryophanales > Bacillaceae > Lysinibacillus > Lysinibacillus sp. A1. Next base: position 20,592 of record NZ_JSZM01000040.1, on the reverse strand, counting down.
TGTAGGCGTAATGGGAAAAGGAATAGCTCTTGAATTTAAAAAAAGGTATCCTGAAAATTTTATAGCTTATAAAAAAGCCTGTCAGTCTAAAGAATTAATAATTGGTAAAAGTCTGGTTTTCCCTTTAATGGATGATTTAAATACTAAATTTATTATTAATTTTCCTACCAAATTACATTGGAGAAATCCTTCGAAAATTGAATATATTGAACAAGGATTAGATGATTTAGTTGAAATAATCAGAGAAAAAAAAATTAAATCCATTTTAATGCCTGCATTAGGATGTGGTAATGGAAATCTTGATTGGGATATTGTAAAACCTTTAATTAAGAAGAAACTAGAACACTTAAATGATATTAGAGTGACGGTCATTGAGCCAACACCAACAGTAAATACAAAATTAAAGAAACCTAGACTTACAACAACTAGGAAAAAGTTGCTACTTTTAATGAATGATTATAATAAAAGTTCAACTAGTAGTTTAATAACATACAAAGAAGTAAACCTATTAAGTTATTTACTGACATATGTAGATCCAAAATTAAACCTTGATTTTTCACTTTCATCAGTTGGGCCATATTGTAAAGATATTAATTCTATTTTGCTTAGTTTGAATGGATATTATATTAGCCCACAGAAAAACAATACATCCAAAAATTCAACACCTATTAAAGTTAATACAATAAACTTTCCGAAAAAAACAGAAGTGCTACAAGATAAAGATTATTTAGAAGTAAAAGAGCTAATTAAAGGTTTTGAAAGCCCAACTGAATTAATGTTACTTTGTGTAGTACATTGGTTTAAATTTAATGAGGGTGTATCAGAAGAGAATCTGTTGAATAAAGTTCATGATTGGTTAAAATGTAGCTCCGATTTAAATGTAGAGGATAAATTAATTAATAAAGCTATTAATAGAATTATTAAAATATCAATTCACACTACAAATCTTAAATTAGACTTGTGAAAATTTAAGTGTTTAAATCTTACGTAGGTGCCAAATGTGACGGATGTTCCAAATGTTCCAAACGTATCATTTTAAGCAATATAGAGTGTAAACTTGGAGGTAGGTTGGTGCGGTAAGGTTTTCCTCTATTGGTATTTATAAAAACCTAAATATTAGGGAAAGACAGACCGACGACCGACCCGCGCTTCGAAAACTTTTTCGGAGCATGACATACATGGCCGGCCCATATTTTTTAAGAGATTACCACGATGTCAAAAGTGATCTCTGGACTATTTATTCGAGCTTTCATCTTAGGATGGAGGCTTTTTCTTTTGCTTTGAAAACTACATCAAACAGCCATACAAATAACATGGACTAGTTTACGGGTGACCAAGTATTTCAGGAACATTAGATACCGAGGAGCGCTGGCATGTACTAGTAACCGATAGTGCGGAGTTTGGTGTTGTTTTGAGAGTGAAATAGAATTTGTAGAAAAATGTTCCAATAAATTTCTTTTAATCGTATCATTGTCAATGGGTGATATAGATGAAAAAAGAAATTTTTGAATGGGCAATTTTAATATGGACTAGTTTATTAGTGTTACTGATTACTGGTTGGGTAATGATTGAATTCTATGACTGGAAGGATACTATAGTCGCTGCAATTATAGCATTTGTTGGCGCAATTATTGGAGGATCAATTACATTAATAGGAGTTATAAGAACAATTGAAGCTAATCAATTAATTGAAACTAAAAGAAGATTAAGAGATGAATTAATGTTTTTAAATCCTTTGTTAAGAGAAATTGAAGATTTAAAAGTAGATCTTTTGTTTGAAGTTTATGAAAATCGTATTGATACTGAATCATTAATTAGAAAAGTGTATAAAAAATTTTCAACAGAAAAACAATTATTTGATTACGCACAACGAGGAAGCCTTACAATATATTCTGAACTAATTAGTTATAAAAACATGGTAGATTATATGATGGAGTTGATTTATCATAATGATGAAATAGAAGAACATGCAGTAGTCAAATTAATTAGTGGTTTAAGGGACATTGAAGAAAGAATAAATCAGGGAATTAATAACAAATTGAAAATAATAGATAAATAATACCAACATCCATCGGGATGTTTTTATTTTGCCCTGAAAAGTGAGTATCGAGCAGTTTCCTCCCCTTTGATTTGTCGATACTAGCTTTTGAGAGTGAAATCTAATATCAAAAAATTATTGAGGTTTTGTATATACGTTTTACTCTATTATGAAGTGAGAGGAGAGGTTACAAATTGGAATCAAAACAAGATAAGATAAAAATACCCTATTTTAAAGTTTTAATTTTTTCAGCGATCCTATCATTTGGAGTACTTTTTGTTATTTCATTTGTCATTCCATTTACAGTGAATAAATGGGTCATAGGCAGTGTAGGAAATAATGATAGTAGTTTAGCTGGCAGTTGGATAAGTTTTTGGGGGAGCTTTTTAGGTGGTATTGTTGGTATGTTTGCAGTAATTTCGACAACCCACTTTTTAATAAGTAATCAAAATAAACAACATCAGGAGTTATTAGAACAACAAAAAAATGATGTTCAAATGGCAGCTGACCTTAATGATAAGAAGGAAAGAGAGAGATATTATTTTTCGTTTTTAATTGGACAAAATGAAAAAATAATCGAACTTTTAATTGAGTTAAGAGGCATAATAACTCATCGAGTGAATTTGATTCTATCTATTAGTCATGCTAGAAAAGACTTCGATGGAATGTCAGATTTAAAAACAATGTTAATAGAGCAAGGAGATCCTCAAGAATTATTACAGAGAATGGAACCTAAAATCTTTGAGAGAATGGAAGAGGTAGATAGACTTAAGCGTGAAGAAACTCGAATTAAAACTAATATAATAGAGAAACTAGCAGAGTTAAATGTGAGGATACTTCATTTGAATGTAGGTATTGATGAGGTATTGGAATTTAAAAAGAAACATGAAAGAAATATTAGTGAAATGTATAATTTTGTGAATTCTAATAATTTCAACGATGAATTCGAAGAAATTTTGAATAATTATAATAACAATAAAGATAATGATTTTAATAACCTATTAGAACTATACTCTAAGAATCTAATTACATTATTAGAGCATTTGAAATAAATGTTTTAAACTTCCTTTTTGGAAGTTTATTTATTTTAAAAAGCAATTAGCATAATGGGGTGATGTCATTGATTGAACGTAAATTAAATGCAAAAAACAAGCATTGGTAGATTACTACAATGAATAGTATTGTGGTTTTGTGAGCAAAAAGTTATTACATATATTTCATCTTCTGGTTTATGATAGGGGTGAGGGGGTGATTTTAATGGAAACTGTATTTGTACATCTTCATGACAAAAATGATTTTAATTATGTTAATGAATATTATCAGTTCAAAAGAGTCCCGGTTGAAGGTGAATACCTAGTAACAAAGGTTGATGGAGATTGGTACAAGGTTGAACTAGTTGTTCATACTCCTACTTCTAAGGAAATGATTGCTGAATTATATGCAGTAAAAGTAGATCATAACGAAGAGATTAATAAGAAAACAAAGATGTAAAAATTACTTGTATTGGAGGGCTATGAATGTCAATTACAAACTATTTAGAGAAACTTGATGGAACAGGAAAAAGGCATGTTTTATTGATTGTAACTTCTAAAGATTCATATCCTACACAGTTTTCAAGAGAAGAATATGCTAATCTAGAAAAAGCGATATTAGATAAGCCTAGCTCATATATTGATCTATTTGAACCCGAAATGCCAGAAATTATGCAATTCACTGCTTTCAGACTATTTTTAAAACCAATTATTTGTGATAAAGAACGTTTATCTGATCGCTCGATAACAAAGGTTAATAGATTAAAAAAGGATCAAATCATTAGCTTTTTTGTAACAAAACACTTCTATAACACTGTTCCAGGAGGGAAACTTACTCAAGATGAAGCGATAAATGAAGGTTTAATTATAGCTGAACAATTTTTAGAAAAATATCCTGTTAACATTTATGATTTTGCTTCAGTGAAGTTAGGTAAGGATAGTAATGAAGCTAACATCCTAATAAAGCTAGATTTTAAGAACGACAGTAACGAACATTATTTTGATTATGTATATATTAATTAAAAATTAGAAAAGTACCCGTGAGGTGCTTTTTTTTATGCCTAAGAAAACTTAGCAATGTAAGTGATTACAAAGTAAATGGTGGAGGTGGTGTTTATGATACATGGCTAATTGGGATAAAATAAAATATGAGTGGGAAACCACGAAGATTACGCTTGCTGGTCTTGCTGAAAAGCATGACATAAAGCTAGGGACATTGAAGAGTCGTAAGAGCCGTGAGAAATGGTCTAAGGATGCAACCAAAACTAAGAAAGTTGCAACTATTTCTGGTAAGGATGCAACCGAACCTGATACTGATGAAATCCATCAAGATGAACCACCTAAGAAGGATGGCAGAGTGAAGAGAAGTGGCAATCCTAATCCGCAGAATCAATTCACCAAACGGAACAGGGCTGCTATGATTCATGGCTTGCGAAGTAAGTTCTTATTCGATGAACAAGTAGAAATCATGGAGGCTTTGCAGGACTTCAATGTGGTTGACCAGCTTTGGCTACAAATCGAGTTAAGCTTCTCGGCTATCATCCGTGCTCAAAAGATTATGTGGGTTGAAGACTCATTAGACCATTTGAAAGAAACAAGTGGTTATTCATCTGGCGAGGGTGGTAGTGGCGAAACATTTAAAGTCATCTATGCTCACGAACGTTATGAGACCTATATCAAAGCTCAAACAAGGGCATTCGCTGAACACCGAAACTTGGTTAAACAGTTTATGGACCTTACAACAGAGGATGATGAACGTAGGCTTAAACTCGAGCAAATGAAGTTGAACATTGATAAGACTAAGGCTGAAATCGAAAAACTTGATAAGAAAGATGATGGACCTATGGAAATTGTCATCAAACGAAAGGGTGAGGATTAGTGGAGAAAGAGATTAATCCTCGTTTTGACGATTTCCTTTTCGATTGGTCAACTAAGTTTCAGTTTCTTGTAGGTGGCTATGGTTCCAGTAAGTCATACCATGTGGCATTAAAACTGATTTTGAAGTTGTTACAAGAAAGACGGACAGCATTAGTTGTTCGTGAAGTATATGACACTCATAGGGATTCAACATTTTCTTTGTTAGAGGAGATAGTCATCGATTTAGGGTTGGACGGTCGAGTGAAATGTTTATCGTCACCTATGCAAATCAGGTTTCCAAACGGCTCGAAGATTATCTTTAAAGGGATGGATAAGCCGCAAAAATTAAAGTCGATTAATAACATATCGATTGTATGGTTAGAAGAGTGCTCAGAAATCAAATATGCGGGTTTTAAAGAGTTACTTGGTCGTTTACGCCACCCGACTTTAAAACTGCACATGATTCTATCCACTAATCCGATAGGCACTGATAACTGGTCATACAAACATTTCTTTAAAGATGACTTGAACAAGCGATTAGTTTTAGATGACGAGCTTCTGTATGAGCAAAAAACAATTATAAAGAACGACACGTATTATCATCACTCTACTGCTGATGATAATTTATTTTTGCCTGAAAGTTATATTGCACAACTTGATGAGTTGAAGGAATATGACCCAGATTTATATCGTGTGGCTCGTTTGGGGCGTTTTGGTATCAATGGTGTGAAGGTGTTACCCCAATTCGAAGTGAAACCGCATGAAGAAGTGATGGAGTTTATTGAAAGTAATCGTCCTTTCCTTACATTCCGAGTTGGAATGGACTTTGGGTTTGAAGATTCGTACAATGCTTTGATTCGTGTGGCAATAGATAAGCAAAGAAAACATTTATACATCTACTCAGAGTACTACAAGAACAAGATGACAGATGATAAAACAGCTATTGATATCGCGGAGTTCAAAGAATCAAAAGAACGCATTAGAGCAGATAGTGCAGAACCTAAAACTATTGAATACTTTTGGCAGCAAGGTTTCAATATGGTTGCGGCTAAGAAGTTCAAAGGTTCGCGCTTACAATACACTAAAAAAATAAAACGATTCAAAAAGATATTCTGCTCAAATCAATGCGAGAACACAGTTTTTGAGTTACAGACACTGACGTACAAGAAAAACAAGAATGACGAGGTTATACCAGATGAGTTTAGTATTGATCCGCATACATTGAGTGCTATATGGTATGCGCTTGATGATTATGAAGTATCAGACTTAAAGAATCCAATTGATCGCTATAAAAACTTATTAGGAAAGTAGGTGAAACGATGAAAACAATTGACCAAGCAAAGCAATATAAAGAGGATTTCATGCAGGGTAATGGTAAGGCAAATCAAAAAGATAAACTAACCAGACAAATTGCTGGTGTAGGGCGTAAATTATCGCATGATGAAATCACGAACTTATACGGCGATAGTCGTATCGTTCAGAATATCATTGATATTCCTGCAGAGGATATGACACGTAATTGGTTCACATTGAAGATGAAAGATGAGGAACTAGCACGCAACATTATGAGTAAGCTTGCTGATCTAAGCATTTAAAGAAATGCTCACTTATGACCGTCTTCGTGGAGATGGTTTTATTAGTTTGGGAGTGACACAAGCCTCTAAATTCGAATTAAGTGAAGAGTTGAAAACAAATAATCTGTATTCAGTGGATTATTTGCATGCTTTCAGCTCTTTAAAGGTAAATGAATTCCTGATTAATGAAGATGTATTTGATATTAAATACGGGCAACTGGAACAATTACGTATTAATCGAGCATCTAGTCATGGATTGCATACACAAACAACAGAATCATCTGTACACGTTTCTAGATTGCTCCATAGCCAGACAAGGCGATTCGAGGGGGAAGCACCAGGACGATCACTCTTAGAGCCGTTATACGACATTCTGACGGTTTTTGATACGTCTGTTTGGTCAGTTGGTCAAATCCTTCATGATTTCACTTTTAAAGTGTACAAATCAAAAGATATCGAAAATCTATCGACTCAAGATAAGCAGCAACTTTCCATGATTATGGATTTCATGTTTAGGACTGAGGCGCTTGCAATGATTGCGAATGATGAGGACTTAACAAAACAAGGAACATCAGTATCAGGTATTAAGGATTTACTAGATTTCGTTTGGGATTTACTTTCTGGTGCTGCACGAATGCCTAAAACAGTTATTAAAGGGCAAGAGTCAGGTACCATAACTGGCGCGCAGTATGATGTAATGAACTATTATTCTCGCATCGTAGCAGACCAAGAGAACGAAATGAAGCCTCATTTAGAAAAGCTCATTCGTATGCTGTTGATGGCTGAGAAAGAGCTTGGGGGACGGATTGATCCTGAAACACTAGAATGGGAGATACAATTTAATCCGTTATGGAATGTGGATGCTAAAACAGATGCTGAAATACGGATTTACTTACTTAATAACATTATTACAGCTGATGAACTCCGAGAGGCACGTTTTGGTCAGTTTGGTTTATCAGATACTCTTAAATTTAGTGGAGATGAAGCTGATCTAAGAGAGTTAGCAAACAGCGTATATAAAGGTTGGAGTGGTGCAAATGGCTAAAAAAGTGCCAATAACTCGTTTCCCAGATGCTGCAACTGTTAGTTATAGCCGAGCGATAGAAAAGATGATTACAGCACTTGGAGCTGAAACCTTAAAGTTATTCGAAAAGCACATTGTGCCCCAACTAACTAGAAGACAAGATGCCTGTTTCGTTGAAGACGGCATACTAGACGGCCTCAAGAAAATTTTTCATTCCCTGAAGAGTAAAGCGAGTGAGATTTTCTCGACTACGCGAAGTGAACTCCCAGCATCAACTTTCGTAAAGAACATCAATCGCTTTAATCGTCATAACCTTGAGCAACAAATGAAGGTAAAGGGGATAGACCTTGTAGCTACAGAACCATGGTTAAAGGATTTCCTGCAAACAAAAATTTCAGAAAATGTAGGCTATATCAAAACTATCCATGAAGATTATTTCACTAGTGTTGAGAATGTTGTTCGTGATGGTGTGAATGAAGGGCGCTCGATTAAACAAATACGTGAGCAGCTTGTGGAAGAAGTCGAAATTTCTAAGAATAAGGCGCAGTTTATTGCTGTTGATCAAGCAGGTACCATCTTAGGACAAATGACAGCTCAACGCCATCAGAATATCGGAATTGAAAAATTCACTTGGTATGATGCTTCTGATGAACGTGTGAGAAAATCGCATAAGGAGCTTAGCGGTAAGGTATTTTCATATGATGATCCACCCACGGTAAATGGTAGGGAGGTATTGCCTGGTGAGGATTATCGTTGTAGATGTGTTGCGATTCCTGTTTTTAATGATGATTAAATATTTGTTTATATGTTAAAATATCCCTTGTAATAAAGGGAGGATTTTATGAAAAAATTTGAAAGTCCAATATTTGGGCAGTTAGACGAACCTGAGAATATATTTGAGCTATTTGAGCTATTGATTGGTGGGAGTTATGATAATAAGCGATCTATTAAACTATGGCGAGGTCAATCTAATATTGATTGGAGAATTGACAGTGGTGCATATCGAAGGTTGTTATTGAGGAATAAAAATATAAAAGAAGGTGATATTGTCCATTATGAGAGTTCATTACTCAAAAGGGCACGTCATAAAGGCTATGGTAATGAAGATGGGATTATACTTAGCGATATGGAACTTCTAGCGAAATTACAACATCACGGCGCAGCTACTAGATTGGTTGATTTTTCAAAAAACAGTTTAATTGCTTTATGGTTTTGTGTTAATAATATGAGTCAAGATTACGGACTGTTGTTAGGTTTAGATACTAATCAACTTGGAGGAATGGAGGAAATATTAGACGAAGATCAAAGGGATTATGATTCAGCAACGCAAGATTTAAGCTTATATGATCACCCACTTCTTATTGAAGCACCTATTGTTTCTAAAAGAATTGCTGCACAACATGGGCTTTTTTTATATAGCGATAAATCTAAGAGTAATATGGGTAGTTTGAAAATTCCAACAGAAGGTGAAAATGTTTTTATTGCAATTTCACCAGAGTTGAAAAAGCAGTCTAGGAAAGTATTAATTGAAACATTTGATATAAGAAAAGAAACTTTATTTCCAGATCTTGATGGGTTTTCTTCGGCAAATAGTTTTCATGTAAACCCAAGAGAAGCTTATCGGTGGTAAATCTTTTTTAGACTGAATTTGGTTATAGAGAGGAGGTGAAACATTGAAACTACAACGCTACGACACATCTTATATAAAAGACTACATGGAAACACCAGAAGGGTATTTAACGGTAAACGTACCGATTACCCGTCCTGGTGTTTTTCCGTATCAACGACAAGATGGCACAGTTCAAATGGAGGCCAAACTACCTGAGGATATTTTTAGTGACCGTACTATTTATTCTGCACGATCCAAACCTGTAACAGATGGTCACCCAAATGAACCAGTAACTATTGATAATTATCAAACCTATGCGAAAGGTATGAGTCACACAGATTCGCGTGTGGAGGACTTCAAACTCTATATCTCATTGACTGTGACGGATAAAACACTTATTGAAAAAATTCATGAGGGTTACAATGAAATCAGTATCGGTTTCTTATCGGATGTTGTTGCAGAAAGTGGAACATATAACGGTGATCAGTACGAATATGTTCAGCGTAATGTTGAAATTAATCACATTGCAATCGTAGAAAAAGGTCGTGCAGGCCCTGAAGTTGCTATACGTTCTGACTCAGACGCATGGCAAATTGATGAAAAAGAAGGAGGAAACACTAAGATGGCAAAAATCAAAATTGAAGGTACAGAGTATGAGGTAGACCCAGCAGTAAAAGCTTATATCGATGCATTAAAAGCAAAAGAGGAAACAGCGAAGGTGAAAGGTGATAGTGCAGATGCGCTGCAAGGGCGCCTTGATGCATTAGATGTGACATTAAAAGCAAAAGATCAAGAGATTGCTAGCTTAAAAGAAAAATCTCTTTCTGCTGATGAATTAGATAAGAAAGTAGAAGAAAGAGTAGCTTTAATTAATGCGTCACAGCCTATTCTAGGCGATTCATTTGATTTTACAGGTAAATCAGAGCGAGAGATTAAAGAGGCTGTTATATCAACTGCAAAGGCAGAATTTAAAGGTGATGGTAAGTCAGACGACTATATCAACGCCTTTTTTGATGCAACTGTTGAGCAAGTACAATCAAACGGTTTCTCAAGCACAGGAACTAATAGTGCTTACACTGGTGATACTAGCGGAAACAAAGATTTAGAAGAACTAAAAAATAAACGCTTGAACATGCGTTCATAGGAGGAATTTACATGCCTATTACTAATTATCCTGATTATATGCAACCAGCAGGGAAAGCCGGTCAGTTATCAAGTTACCAAGACTACACAGCAGACACTTACGCAGTAGAAGCAAAAGTACCTTTTGGTGCAGCAGTACAACTTAATGCCACAGGCACCGCGATTAAACCAATTGCTACAGGTGGTACCGTAATTGGTATCGCATTAGCACAAAATATCCATGATTGGGTAGAAAAGAAAGACGATCAAAACTATCCAGTAGGCGAACCAGCAGCGATTGTAAAACGTGGACGTATCTTTGTTATGGCTGGTGGCGACGTAATCAATGGCCAAGCTGTTAAAGTAGATCCTACAACTCAAAAATTTACGGTAGATGGGGCAGTAGCCATCAATGGTGCTGTGTTTAAAGCTAACGCTGCAGCAAATCAATTAGTCGAAATCGAAATTAACTTACCTTAAGGGGGAAACTTTACATGACAATTCAATCATATCGCGGAGATGCTTTAATCCGCCCACAAGACTTAAACGCAATTGATAAGCGTGTGTATGAACCACACGCATCAGAATTAAAGGCACGATCTATTTTTACTGTAAAAACTGATATTCCAGCAGGGGCAAAAACGTATAGCTACGATGTATTAACACGTTCAGGGGCTGCTAAAATCCTCGCTCCTGGTGCAACTGATGTACCTTTAGTAGATGCAGATTTAACAGAAGAAACAGTTAAAATCTATTCCATTGCTGCTGCTTTTAATATCAGCGTACAGGAAGTACGTGAGGCTCAAATGGCAGGACGCCCAATTGATGTAACAAAAGCAGATACAGTACGTAAGGCAATTGCAGAAAAGGAAAATCAAGTCGCTTTTTCTGGTGATAAAACACACGGCATTAAAGGATTAACAGATGCGGTGGGTATTCAAGTATATGCAACTCCACAAAACGAGGCGGGCACATCTACCAAATGGAAGGACAAGGCTGGTAAAGAAATCGTTGCTGATATCCGAAAAGCGAAAAATTTAGTTAACAAATTAAATGGACATGAAGCTGATACATTGTTGTTAACGCCAGACTCAAATGAGGAGTTAGAAAAAACGTTTAATGAATACACTCAACAATCGGTGTTGGAGTACATTAAATCTCAAAACTGGTTTAAACGTATTGAAACAGTAAATGATCTTGCTAAGAAAGGGTTAGCAGGTTCAGAGTGTTTTATTGTCCTTGATTCATCACCTGATGTTGTGGAACTTGGCATTCCATTGGATATTACACGTCATCCACAAGAGTACGCATTCCCGAATACGAAAGTACCTTTCGAAGAGCGTACAACAGGCTTAATCATTCGATATCCAATGGCTATTTGCCGTGCGGACGGAATTTAAAGGGGGCTTAATCAATGTTAGTACAAAATAAAGGTAATCACTCATATACAGCAAATGATTTAACACTTAATCCTGGTACAAATAATGTTGATGAAAAGGAAATTGAACATTTTCTTACTCACCCACTGATGAAACATCTTAATGATATAGGAGAGTTTGTCTATGACAGTGAGAAAACAAGACCATCTGCAAAGGATGCAATTGCAATGGTTGAAGATGCGTTTGACATTGACATGCTTGAGGAATTGAAGGGTGACGAGGACCGTAAAACTGTCCTTGATGCCATCGATAAGCGCATTGAAGAATTGAAAAATCCCGAAAAATAGGAGAGATACACATGTTGTTAACGTCAATTGAGCGTATACGTATGCTAAGTGATGAATTCACTCTAATCACTGATGAACGACTAACAATGTACATTGAGGATGCTTCACTTGAAGTGTCCTCTTTGTCTGTTCCAGAGTTATACCAAGAGCGTTTAGCTCGTTATTTTGCTGCTCACTTAGCTGTTTTAAGTGTAACAAAAGACCAAACAGTAATTCGTGAGAAAGTTGACGTTATCGAGCGCCAATATAGCGAGCCAAACAAGAATATTGGCATGCTAGCGACAAAATATGGGCAAGAATATCAACGTATTTTAGAAGAGTTAGAAGAGCAGTTAAAGCCCAAAAAGTCAATTAATTTGGTGGTGCTTTAAGATGGCTAGAATCAACGTGAGGTTTACGGACACGAATAACATTAGTCGTTTAAAAGACGTGTTGAAAGAACTTAAAAACTACTCTGTCGAAGTGGGCATATTTGGGAGTGATGAATATGTAATGGTTGCAAGTGTTCATGAGTTCGGAGCAACGATTCAACGCGGGAAAGGTTCATTTTCAATTCCTGAACGTTCATTTTTAAGAACCACTTTCGACGAAAAAAATGAGGAATGGACGAGCTTTTTTAAAAATCAACTTAAGCACGTTCTTGCACTACAAATGGATGTACAAACGCTTTTTAATCGTTTAGGCGCTCGAATGGTTGGTGATATTCAAGAAAATATCACTGATTTAGATGCTCCACCGAACGCTCCTGCTACTATTGCTAAAAAAGGTTCCAGCAATCCACTGATTGATACAGGAGGCTTGCGTATGCGAATAACTTATAGGGTGGTGCGTAAATAATGCCTGATTTAATGATTTTTAAAGAAGTTATTGAGCAAAATAGTGTTCCTTTCACTGCTTTAATAGATCAAGAGGGAAAATACATTAATGGGAAATGGGTTTCAGGTAAATCTAAAGAAGTTCCAATGACAGGTATTGTATTGCCACTGAATAATGATGATTTAAAGTACATTGAAAGTGGCTTGTATACAGTTAAAGAAAAGAAATTATACGTTGTAGAGCCTATTAAAATAGACACCAAAGTGAGGTATAAAGGTGCTACTTACACAATTCAGGCGTTTAAGGACCTGACTGAGTATACAGATGTTCACATATATCTCATGAGGCATAGAGAAAATGCACAAGGAGGGACCAATGTATAAATACGATGATATATGGATACCTACACAAAACGGACTCTCTAATTACACGAAAATCGAAGTAATTCAAGCGGAAGGAATGGGGAAACAACTTCCGTACCCCTTTTTCTCTATCAAAAGTATTTCACCTGCAATCAGTATGGGGAATGTAACTGAATCAGTCGATGATAACCTAATGACTATTGAACAAGATATAGAGATTGTTTTATCAATCACATGTAATGCTGAGAAAATTGAAGATGCAGAGAATTACTCAAATAAGGCTAGAGGTTACTTTTTAGGTAAAGCCACAATTGATCTATCAGACGCAAACATCACAGTTGTTGAAGTGCTTAATGCAAACAACCATGATGTTTTTTTAACGGTCGATTATGAACGTCGTGTTGGATTTGATGTTCGTTTGCGAGTAAGAGGTAGAGAAACGTTTGAAATCGATGTCATTGAAAGTGTTGAAATGAAGGAGGAGATTTAATGCCATTACAAGACGTCACAGTCACGATTGACATTAGTAAGCCGTCATCACTGACCGGCTTAGGTACACCGTTAATTTTAGTGAAAAAAGATGGAGCAAGTTTTTACAAAGAATTTGATGATCTAGAAGATATCAAAACAGCAATTGGAGAAGAATCGGATGGTTATAAAATTGCGAAACAAATTTTCAATCAGGGTGATAGTAGACCTGCCAAAGTTGCAATAGCGACTTATAGCCCATCAGCAGAGACCCCTATCACGCCCGTATCGGTCCTAGAAAAATATTTTTATAATGATTGGTATTTCGTGATGTTAGATACAGGAGCAGTTACAGACTATAAAGAAATTAGCGATGTAGTTGAGGAAAAAGAATTAAAGATTGCTACTCATGTGGTTGATAGTGCAACCGATTTAGAAACATTAAAAGTAGGTAAGTATGATCGTACATTTGTTATTCAACACAATAAAATATCTGAGTTCCTTCATGCTGCACTCATAGGACAAGTTGGTTCAAAGCCTGTCGGATCTGTAACTTGGAAATTTAAAACGTTGAAATTTGCTACACCTCAAGATATTACGCCTGTTCAACTTGAGGAAATTCACAGAAACGGCGGTATTGCCTATGTTACTAAGGCCGGCATTGATCAAACTTCTGAAGGTAAGGTAATCAGTGGGGAATATATCGATGTCATGCACGGTAAGGATTGGGTGAAAATCAATATTGAACAGCAGGTGCAACGTTTATTTGCAACAAATTCTAAAATTGCCTATTCTGACGCTGGTATAGCTCAAATAGAAGACGCTGTACGCACTGTGTTAGAAGTAGCTGGTCAGAATGGTATTATCGCTACTGATGAAGCTAATCAATATTTATATACAATCAAAACTAAAAAAAGAGCAGAAGTTTCAGCGTCAGATCGTGCAACTCGAAAATATGATGGTTTGTCATTTAGTTTCGAACTAGAAGGAGCCATTCATGAAGCTAAAATCAAAGGTGAAATATCTGCATAAGGAGGTTCTTAGATGACTGGACATATTGGCACATATGATGCACGAAAAGTTACTACAACAGTGAATAGTACGTTTATCACAGGTTATGCAGACGGCACGATGGTTAAGTGCTCTAAGGATAACGATAACTTTGAGGCTAGTTCTTCAGCTCAAGGTGATGCAGTTGTATCAATTAATGGAGATCAATTGGGCACAATTGAAATCACATTGAATCAAACATCACCATCTATAACAACATTAAACAAACTAGCAAACGAACGTACGATGTTCCCTATCTGGGTGAACAGTAATAACGAAATCAAAGAGGTTGTTGGTGGAACAAAGGCGATGGTTACAAAGGTGCCTGACATTGATCATGGTAAGTCTGTAGCTAACCGTGTTTACACAATCAAAGTATTTGACTACTCAGTTAAATAAAACGAAAGGAGAGTGAGCCCTGAGCTCACTCTTTTAATTTGCAATGAAAAAAGGACATATCACAAAACAATTAAAACGAAAAGAAATGGAGCGAAAAGCGATGGCTAAAAAAGGCGAACAAATGGAGTTTACAACTCAAAAGGGACAAAAATATGTATTTCAACACCCTGGATTACGAGAATCATTTCGAATGCGGGATCGTGCAAAAACTGAAACAGGAACATCATCAGAACTACTTTATAGCGAGTTCATGGAACATGTCGTTTTTACTGGCGATGGCGGTCGTGTGAATTGGGATTACTTTGAGGAAAATGGCGGATTATCTGAAGTTATGAAGGCGGCAGCGCAGTTCCTCTTTCAAGACGTGTAAACCTTATGAAGTCTATAAAGAACAAGTTGAAGAAAATTGGTTTTTCTGGCGCCCTGTTATGGAGCGCTTTTTAAGTTTTGAGCGAGCTGAAACTATGACACCAGATGAACTACATGAATTCAATGCTGCAATGGACGTATATATCGAACGAAAAAATGCGCAAAAAGGGGGTTGAATTGTGAGTATACGTGATCTATTTGTTGAAATTGGCATGGATATTGACGATGGCCCTTTAGCTGATTTAGACAGAAGAATTGACCAAGTTATATCGGCTATAACCCACATGGATTTTAGTGGTTTTAATAGCATGGAAAACGATGTAGACAGTTTAGTAGATGATTTTGATGATTTAGGAAATCACATTAATGATGTGGACCGTGAGTTAAACAGAATTTGGAGATAGCATAAATGATGTCGAAAGAAGCGCAAATGAAGCAGAAGGTGCTTTTGGTAAATTAAGAGGTGCTGTAGTTGGTTTAGGTGCTGCAATTGGTGCCTATATAGCAGTGGACAAAATAGTTGAAATAGGGGTAAGTGCTTTAGAAAGTGCAGCAACTGCCAAAGCAATGGCCTCGCAATTTGAACAAGTGTTTGCAGGCATGGAAGATGCTGCAACAAAAGCACTTGATAAAATTGCAACAGAAACAGGTATCCTTCCTAACCGTTTGAAAGGCAGTTACATTCAAATGGCAGCCTTTGCGAAAACTACAGGTGTAGATACAGCCGAAGCGTTGAAATTAACTGAGCGAGCCACTTTAGCGGCAGCAGATAGTGCAGCCTTTTATGACCGTTCTATCGAAGATGTTACCGAGAATCTTCAATCGTTCTTGAAAGGTAACTTTGAAAACGATGCCGCGCTTGGTATCTCAGCAACAGAAACCACTCGTAATACCAAAGCTACTGAATTATATGGAAAGTCGTTTATTAAGTTATCTGAGGCACAAAAGCAATTAACCTTGCTTGCAATGGTTGAGGATGGGAATAAACTTTCTGGTGCTATAGGGCAGGCAGCGAGGGAATCCGACAGTTGGGAAAACCAACTTGGAAATTTAAAGTCTGCATGGGATGGATTCTTAATAAAACTTGGTTCTCCAATACTTGATCAAGCAGTTGCTGTATTGACTAAAGCGAGTGAAGTTATCAGTAATGTAGATCCAGGACCATTTATGGAATTTGTTTCGGCCGGTTTCAATAAATTGGCAGGTTTGAAGGATGTAATTTCAACTGTATATAACACGATTATGTCATTGGTATACGATACTGGAGAAGTATCAGACTTGTGGCAAAAACTCGGAGTGCCCGCTTGGGTTGCTGATGGGATAGAAGCGTATGTTACTAACATTTTTATGATAAAAGACGTGGTTATGGCTGTTTATAACAGTATCATGTCCGTTTTTTATGACACCGGAGAAGTTGCTGACATATGGGAGAACCTAGGTGTACCGTCGGATGTAGCAGAATCTATAGAACGGTATATGCAAAGCTTTAGAGAAGGTTTTGACTTAGCAAAATCAGTATTAACGAATTTTATAGAAAATGTAGTAGTTCCTTTAATGCCAAAAGCTCAAGAATACGTAGGAACGGCCATGGAGTACATTGGCAGAATTGTTAAGGGTACTATAAATATTTTTGAGACATTAAAGGGGATTGTAACTGGCTTAATCGAAAACGTGATTGTTCCCCTATTCCCAGTTGCACAGGAAGTGATTAGCGTTGCGATAGATATCATTTCACCAGTATTAAGAATACTCGGTTCTTTATTCGAAGGAATTACTTCAGTTATTAAATTTTTAGTAAATGAAGTGATTGTTCCATTGTTCCCTTTGGCCGTGAATGCGATTGAAGGTTCATGGGCAATATTAAAACCTATTCTTAATGCTATATCTAAATCCTTTAATGCAATTGCTGATGCAGTAGAGTGGGTGATAAATAAACTTTGAGCAGTTGGAGAAGCAATCAAAAACTTCAATGTTGGTGAGAAGATTAGTGGAGTAGTTTCTAAGGTAACAAGCTTCTTACCAGGATTCGAAATCGGTTTAGGACGAGTTCCTTATGATGAAATGCCAGCTTTACTACACAAGAACGAAGCTGTTTTGCCAGCAGATGAAGCAGATAAATTACGTGATAGAGGTATTTTACAAGGTAATGGTACAGATCCTGAAATTAATTTAGATCAGGCTACTCAGTTTGAACCTGCAAGGGATTACTCAGCTACAGAGACGGTTAGCAATACGTCTAATAGCTCTAAAGTGTCAGCACCTATCCAAATTATCGTGCAAGGCAGTGAAAGCCCTCAGGAAACTGCATACAGCATTAAAGATGCACTTGAAGAGTTATTCGGTGATTTATTAAGTGTTATGCCTGCATCAAGGGAGGGCTAATATTGGCGGAAGAATTAGTTGGTAAAGCGCGATTAAGTGGCTATTTAATACATGTAACTAGTGAAGATGCTGATTTTGATGTTGATATACCTACTCATAAGGTTGAGAAAGGGATAGATTTATCTGATCATGTTGAACGAAAACCTGTGGTTGTAAAGTTATCTGGTCTCTTGGTACGCCCCACTAACGAGCGAGTTGAAACATTAGTCAACAAATTAAAGAGCTTTGAGTATAAAGGGCAACTACTTACTTACGTAGGGCGCCGTATATACAAAAATATGCTCATGCATGGTTTGTCTATTAAAGCTAGTTCTAAAGTGATGAATGGCTATAATTTCAGTTGTACATTAACAGAAGTTCGCATTGCCCAATCATCTTATGTGGACCCGAAAGTAAAAGCAGTTACTGCTCCATCCAAAGAGGCAGGTCGCAAACAGACTACAAACAAAAAACAGTCGCCTGTTTATCATGTAGTTAAAAAAGGTGATACCTAAGGTTCACTTGGTCAAAAGTACGGTACTAAGTGGCAGGATATCCAGAAATGGAATAGTTATGATCCAAAGAAAATCCCTCTCGGTGCTAAATTAAGGGTGGTGTAATAAATGTTAGACTTTGAATATATAGAAATCGAAAAAGTGCTCATTCCCTATCGTTTTGAAATGGAATTTGGCGCTGAATTATTTTTGATAGAAATTAGATATAACAAACTGCATGACTATTTCACGTTGGATTTACAAAAGGGTGATGAAGTATTGGTGTATGGTGAGAAACTTATATATGCTACTCCTTTGTTTAGCGAAGTATTTGATGGCCGTTTTCCAGCACCAACAATTATCCCTCTAGATACATCAGGAAAAGAGACAAGAGTATCCTTTGCGAACCTAAATGAAACAGTATTCTTAAAGTTGGTGAATGACAATGAGTAAATTATTTAAGCGTTACATTGAGGTTGTAACAGGAAATCTAAAGTTTAATAATACCGATTTAGATATTGAATTTGATGTACCTTTTGATGATGATCTTGAGCCGAACATCAGCGAGATCACGATTTATAATCTATCAGAATCAACAAGGAACAAAATAAAACGTGGAGAGGTTATAACGATTAACGCTGGATATGTTGAAGATAAGGGTTTAATACTTAGTGGACGTATCAATAGTATTAGTACAACACCATTAGGGGCTGACCGTGCAACGGTAATTAAGGTATTGGACACTTATCCATTCAACAGCAAAAAGACCCTCAAACGCTCATATAAAGGGAAAATAAAAGCTGATGTAATTATAAGAGATTTAACAAAAGCATTAGGCTTAAAAGTAGCTGTTTTGAAATTACCTAAAAATAAGGTGTATGAAAAAGGATTCTCTGTTAGTGGAGAAATCTTTAAAAAAATACAAGACATTGCCAATGACTGTGGGGCTTCTGCTTATATCTCAAGGCAACAAACTTATATCAGACCAATTACTGAAGGTGATAACCATCGATTTATACTCAGTCCAGATACTGGACTTGTTGGATCACCAGAATACTTTGAAAATGAACGTAAAGGCAAAGTGATGAAAGGCTATAAAGCCAAATCTCTACTTCAACACAGAATGAATACAGGGGCAATTATTCAACTACAATCAATTGTTACAAAAAGCACTGTACGCGTCAAAAAGGGTAAACACATTTGCAAAGGTAGTTCATTTTATACAGAAGTGGAGGGGATAATATGACGAATGCCACTGAATTTTTTCGAGCTTTACAACAAGGTGTATTCGTAAATTTAAACACAGCCATGCCTTGCAAAGTATTGGCATATGACGAAACAAAACGTTTGGCAAAAATTGAACCTCTTTTTATGGTAAAAGAAACAGGTGAGGAGCCATCAAAACTAGCTCCTATTGAAAATGTACCTGTTTTATTTCAGAAATATCGTGTTAATGGTAGTGAACCTCAAAATTATGAGCCTTTTATAGAACCAACAGATACAGTTCTAGCTGTATTTTGTCAACGAGCGATAGACGAGGCCGTGAAAGGAAACAATGTATATCCAGGAACGGCTCGTATGTTTGATGTTCAAGACGCTGTAATAGTGGGGGTGTTTTAGTGAAAACACTAGCTTTATTAGATGGCGATTTGGTTTTTGAAAATGGCGACTTCAAATTAGCTGAAGGTGAAAAAGAAGTAGCTCAATGTCTAGCTATATCACTTGGTACAAATATAAAAGAATGGTTTCTTAATGAAGAATCTGGTCTTGATTTCAAACGAGTTTTAGAGAAGTCAACTAAAGATAAAGCTAGGGCTGAAGTTATACGTGTTCTTTCGCAAGAAGAACGGGTTAAAGATATTGAAAGTGTCGAAATTAAAGATGTTAATAGAGTTAGGACAGTTGTTTTTTCCATAACTCTTTTAGACGGAACTATTATTAATGAGGAGGTGGCTGTAGGTGGCGTTGGATAAAAATGGTTTTAAGCGTAAATCGTACAGTGACCTGGTTGATAGTATGTCTGCGAAGGCGAAAGAAATTTGGTGCTGATGCTAATACTACAGAACGGTCATTTTTGGGTATTATCATTCGCATTATGGCGTGGTTTTTCTCATTGTTATGGCAAGACACAGAAGATGTTTACCACAGTGCATATCGAAAGACTGCTGAAGGTGTCCAGTTAGATATGCTTTTACCATATGCAGGTATCACGCGTAATTTAGCCGACTTTTCTTATGGGCAAATAGAAATAATAGGCACACCAAACCACTTCTGAAGTGACCCCAAAAAGTT